>NZ_VPDJ01000013.1:0-120268 GCF_013417755.1 Acinetobacter sp. YH12231 | reverse complement strand
TATTAAAGTGACGGAAAATAGCAAGTAACTTGGACCAGTGTTGATCATTTAGCATTGTTCGAGGCATAGCGAGTGTAAAATTGGGTTTGGCGATTTAATTTTACTATCTCGCTATTTTTTTAATCAATAAATGTCAACAGACCCTAATATTACCTGCTTCTTTTGCAGGCTTTTTGCTGTTTATAGCCTATCTAACTTTACATAAGGCCAATAAAACACGGCATACACGCGTTTGGCATTCAAATTGCTTAACAGTATTACGTTTTATTAAAAAAGTAATATTGGGGCTTGGTCAGTATGGGTTATGTCGCAAGAGAGCTCAGTCCAAAAAGTAAGCTATTGCTTGGCTTAGGATCATTTTTAATTCCTGTGCTCATTTGGTGTGCAGTGAGTTATTTGCCATTTTTATGGCATCCTCAGGTACAAATTACGCAGTCTGGCAGTGTGCCTTATTTTCAGGTTGATAGCCGTGTCGACAAAGCGGTGTTTTATGCCGAAGCACAATCTGCGGTCAATGCAGGTGCAGAACCACCGCAAGGCAAACTGGTCAATCCGATCTATCTACCTGCACCGCACGAAGTAGCAAAAGCATTAGTTACGGCTTTTATAACTCCACCTGCCCAACCTGATGCCCCATGGTTTCATCAAAGCTTATGGCACAGTATTAAAATTGTGTTCAGCGCTTTTTTTATTGCCTCTCTCATCGGTATTCCACTGGGTATTCTTTGCGGTTTTTCTCAAAAAATATCTCTACTGACCGAACCCTTTGTTGAGTTTTTCCGTTACTTGCCCGCTCCTGCTTTTGGCGCCTTAGCCGTTGCGATTTTAGGCATTAATGATGCACCTAAAATTGCCATTATCGTGATTGGTACGCTATTTCAGCAAATTCTAATTATCGCCAACACCACACGGATGGTAGACCGTGGCCTGATTGAAGCAGGTTTTACGCTGGGCACCAATAAAATAAAAAGCTTATTTCATGTGGTGATTCCAGCAGCGCTTCCTGATATTTACCGCGACTTGCGTGTATTGCTCGGCTGGGCTTGGACCTATCTGATCGTATCTGAACTGATCGGCACAACCTCTGGGATTACCTGGTTTATCACCCAACAAGCGCGTTACCAAAACTTTGACAATGTCTATGCCGCGATCCTCATCATTGGGGTGATTGGTTTGGTGTGCGATGTGGTGCTAATGAAACTCGGTCAACGTCTATTTAAATGGAAAGCAGGAGCAAAATAATGAACAGCACAGAGTTTAATGCCACCACTTATTTCGATGCAATTTATGCACGCCCTGTCATTTTAGAAGCAAAAAAACTTACACAAAGTTTCAAGCACGGCAAAACTGAACGCACTATTTTAAATCAGTTGGATTTAAAGATTCATAAACGTGAATTTATCTGCGTGATTGGCCCATCGGGTTGCGGTAAATCGACCTTTAGCCGAATTGTGGCTGGGCTTGATCCTTACAGTAGCGGTGAATTGCTGGTCGATGGCCAAGCGATTGAAGGCCCAAGCCCTGAGCGTGGCATGGTGTTTCAAGGCTACACGCTTTTTCCATGGAAAACGGTCAAAGAAAATGTGATGTTTGGCCCTTTAATGAAAGGTGCCAGCAATGCTTCGGCCGAATCCAGCGCCCGAGAATGGATTGATATTATTGGTCTAGAAAAATACCAAGATCAGTATCCGCATCAGCTTTCTGGCGGGATGAAACAGCGCGTTGCTATTGCCCGCGCATTGGTCAATGAACCAAAAATATTATTGATGGATGAGCCTTTTGGCGCACTTGACCCGCATACCCGTCAAAAAATGCAAAAGCATTTAATGGATCTATGGCAAAACATTGATATCACCATCATTTTTGTGACCCACGATATGGATGAAGCGATTTTATTGGCGGATCGTATTGTGGCGCTCAAAGCCAATCCTGGTGAAATTAAAGAAATTATTGAGGTCGATTTACCCCGTCCTCGTAATCCTGAACTCATGCTGAGTCCTGAATTTAAACAACTGCGTGAACGGGTGGATTTCTTGGTACATGCGCAGGAAGACGAGCTCGACCCAGCGATGGAAAACCTACCGAAAATTCCACGTATGACCCAAGTCAGTACGCAAAAATAACTGGATTAATCCCTCTTCATCTTTAGGACGGCCTAAATGATGTACTACAGCGTTGGACGGCCAACATTATAGGAATTGAAGATGAATGAATCTTATGTTTTACCACTTGTTGATATTTCAAAAATGCAAAGCACGGAATTGTCAGAACGTTTAGAAGTAGCCTCTGCATTGGATCAAGCCTGTAAAGATGTTGGTTTTCTATATTTAAAAGGTGATCAGTTCAATTTTGATTTTGCGACATCACTGATTCAGGTGGCAAAGCGTTATTTTCAACAAGATACCGCCAGTAAAATGCAACATTATATTGGGCTGTCGAAAAATCATAGTGGCTATGTGCCAATTGGTGAAGAACAATTTGCAGGCAACAGCTACGACTTAAAAGAAGCCTATGACGTCAATTATGATTACCACGGCGAAACGACGGCATTTCCATTGCTTGGCCCTACGTTATGGCCAGATGATGCCACATTTAAAAGCACGGTCAGTGATTATTACTGCCATTTACGCAGTATTAGTGAGCAGATTTTTCAGGCCTTTGCTTTAGCTTTGAATGTAGATGAGCATTTTTTTGATCGCAAAATTACTCATCCGACCAGCCAACTGCGTCTAATCCATTATCCGTATAACCCTGAAGTGAAAGATGCTGAAGGCATTGGCGCGCATACAGACTATGAGTGCTTTACACTACTCTTGCCGACGGCACCAGGTTTGCAAGTATTAAATAAACAAGGTGAATGGATGGATATTCCATTGATTGAAAATACCTTGGTGATGAATATTGGCGACATGATGGAAATTTTGTCGAATGGCAAATATTTGGCCACCAAACACCGTGTTAAAAAAGTCTCTGAAGAACGCTACTCTTTCCCTCTGTTCTGTGCCTGTAATTACGACACGATCATTGAGCCAGCACCCTCTACTGAAGCGCCCAAATATCAGCCCTTAATTGGTGGCGAACATTTATTTAATCAAACCGCGCAAACCTTTAGTTATCTCAAAAAACGTATCGCTTCAGGAGAGCTAAGTCTTAGAAATGCTGTGCCATTGTCATCATTTGGTATGGATGAAAATACAGAAGCACAAGGAGCAAGCGCATGAATCTATTTCAGGCTTTAGCACAGCTTCCAGCCAGCCAAGAGGTTTCAGGTCCTATTCCAGACTATTTATATGGTGCTTTTCGCCGTAAAAGCATTAGTTTTTCGAATGGATTAACGGATGAAAAAACCATTGTGTATTGGTTTCAGTCACGTAGTTTCACCATCGATCTACGTTTAAAAAGCCGTGAAGATACGCCAGTGAATGAGCGTCAAGGCTGGATTGGCAACACTCTTTGGGATGCTGAACAGCAATTATTGTCTTGGGACGTTAAAGCACACTCAAATTATCAAAATCATGTGCAATGGCCAGAACCTGCAAAACTGCATGCGATTGGCAACTGTATTTTAGAAATCTCTCCAAGCAATGCGTATGTCGAAGACTGGCGTCAACAAGTGCATGAAGGGCTATTTTTAGGCCTGCGGTTGCAGTCAGCCCTCGATGTAGAAAGTCATCAACCCTTGCAGATGGATGGCGGATTGATTGTTTGTGATAAGCATGTGGCCTTTGCACTGAGTCGTTTACCTGCAGATCAGCAAACAGTTGCCAGCATCAACATATCATCTGCACCTACTATGTATGAAACGTTGATTGAAAGCTTTGAAGTGTCCATCGCTGTAGATGGTCTGCATAAGTACTATACAACGACCTCATCTCAACAAGATCAATCACTTAATTTTGATGATTTTAAAGTTATTGATGAAACACATTTGATGCAAAACGTCATTATTAATGGTCAAGCAGTACAGCTGATGTACGAGGTGGATATTTATGTTCCACATTATGCATTTCAGCGTCGCACTGATACCACGACAGAAAGTGCAGATTGGTTGCAAAATGAAAAACAGCATCTCTTACATCATGCAGTAGAATGCCTATAGGAAATCAATGTCGTTTATTTATTTGCTTATTGCAATCATTGCCGAAGTGATTGCTACATCCGCCTTAAAAGCCAGTAATGGCTTTACCGAACTAGTACCTATTATTTTTACAGTATTGGGCTATGCCATTGCGCTCTTCTTTTTAGGTTTGACCTTTAAATCGATTCCTATGGGATTGGCATACGCCATGTGGTCGGCTGCAGGCATTGTGCTTATTTCATGCGTGGGCTGGTTTGTGTTTAAACAAAATTTAGACCTACCTGCCATGATTGGTTTGGCCTTTATTTTATTGGGTATTGTGATTATCAATATTTTTTCTAAAAGCACAGAGCTTTGAAATGTCAGTTTTAAAATGAATTTTTTAAATAATATCTCTGAAATTTTAAAGACTTAAATTGCTTTAAATAAAAATGCTCTAGCTTGCTGTTGGACACTAGAGCATACGCTTCGAATGAATTAACTGTGATCTGTCGGCTTCTATAAGATGCCTTTCACTAGAAAAAAGCATCCAACAATACATAACAGCACCGCAAAACATTTTTTCAGTACTGCTGGTGAAAGCGCATGCGCAGTTTTCGCGCCATATTTAGCCGTAAAGAAACTCATCACACTAATGCCCAAAAAGGCATAGATATGAATAAAGCCAATGGTATTTGGAATTTCAACATGCTGCTGCATGCCAAAGAACATAAAGCCCAATGCCCCAGCAATGGCAATGGGTAAACCGCAAGCGGCAGACGTCCCGACCGCTTTTTGCATCACCACGCCATTTGCCGTTAAATACGGCACCGTAATACTGCCGCCGCCAATCCCGAAGATGGCCGATGCAACGCCGATACCCGAACCTGCTGCAATTTGTTTAGCTGTAGATGGTAGTGTTTTATTTGGATCGACTGGCTTTTTTGCTCCCATAAACATGGTATAAGCCACCCAAAGTAAAAATACACCGACAATCATTTGCAGATGTAAACCTGACAGCCAGCCTGCAATCCCTGCGCCTGCAAAACAGCCAATCGCCATAGACGGAGCTAAATTTTTAAATACAGGCCAAATCACAGCACCATTTTTATTGTGCGCCATCAAGGAGCTGATCGATGTCACAACAATCGTAGCCAAAGATGTGCCGAGCGCCAAATGCATAATCACATCGGGACTATAGCCCATTTGGCTAAAAACAATATAGAGCAAAGGCACAATGATAGTACCGCCGCCAACGCCAAACAGCCCCGCAGCAAAACCAGCAAATGCACCAATAATTAAGAAAGTAATGAGTTCCACAATATACCGATTTAAAATGAAGAGAAATCTTGTATAAATCAAATATGTACTATCATTCGGTGAATAATGAATGTTCCCTCTCTTTTTTAAAGGATGAGGAACATGCTCCTCATCACAAAGGGAGAAGCAACTTTTAGTTACTCATTTAAAATCACATTCTGAATGTTTTTTGACTTTGGCAAGAAATCTAATATTGATTATAAATAATTTACGAAGTGATTAAGCCAACTCCACTTGACCCACAGCATGATAAGCACGGTTGAAATACACCAAGCTTTCCTCCTGCTGACTTTGCTTGATTGCGACCACACGGCACATAAACACGCTGTGCGTACCCACTTCTTGAATCTGTTCAATCTGACAGTCAAAACTGACCAAAGCATCTTTTAATATTGGTGAACCTGTTTCTAATGTGGTCCAAGAACCCAATTTAAACCGCTCTTCCGAATTGAATTTGCTTGAAGCAAAAGCATTGGAAATCTGCTCATGCTGTGCGCCCAAAACATTGACAGACAGAACTTTATTTTCAAGAAAATGCGCATGAGAACGAGATGATTGATTCATACAAACCAGCAAAGTTGGCGGTGTATCTGTCACACTGCATACTGCTGATGCTGTAAATCCATGCATGCCTGCTTCGCCCTCAGTCGTAATCACGTTGACTGCAGTCGTCAATAAAGACATTGCATTTCTAAAATCAGTTGCTTCAATCATCTCTTCAATCTCAATGGTCTATATGGCTTATCTCTTTCTCAGGTTTGGACAATAGCAAATTTAATTTCCTTATTGCCCTTACATGAAATTGAGTCAGCTCGAATTTATGCGGTCAATTCTTGGCGAATAATGGCAGCGCCTGCGCTTAGCGCATTTAGTTTGCCTTGCGCCACGTGGCGAGGTAAAGGCGCCATACCGCAGTTTGTTGAAGGATATAGCTTGTCGGCATCTACAAATTGCAATGCTTTGCGTAATGTATTAGCTACTTCTTCTGCTGTTTCAACTTGATTGGTTGCAACATCAATTGCGCCAACCATGACTTTTTTACCGCGGATGAGTTCGATTAAATCCATTGGTACACGAGAGTTTTGGCATTCAAGTGAGATGATATCGAGCTTCGATTGTTGCAGTTTCGGGAATGATTCTTCGTATTGGCGCCATTCATTACCCAAAGTCTGTTTCCAATCGGTATTGGCTTTAATGCCATAACCATAGCAAATATGAACGGCTGTTTCGCATTTCAAACCTTCAAGCGCACGCTCTAATGTCGCAATACCCCAGTCATTGACTTCATCAAAAAATACGTTAAATGCAGGCTCATCAAATTGAATGATGTCCACGCCTGCCGCTTCAAGCTCTAGCGCTTCTTGATTGAGGATTTTAGCAAATTCCCAAGCTAATTTTTCACGGCTTTTGTAGTGACCATCATACAAAGTATCAATCATCGTCATTGGGCCAGGCAAAGCCCATTTGATCGGCTGATTGGTTTGGCTGCGTAAGAATTTTGCATCATCAACAAACACTGCTTTCTTACGCGATACTTCGCCCACCACAGACGGTACACTTGCATCGTAACGATTACGAATACGCATCGTTTCACGCTTTTCGAAATCTACACCTTCAAGATGTTCAATAAATGTGGTTACAAAATGCTGACGGGTTTGTTCACCATCACTGACAATATCAATGCCTGCATGGATTTGTTCATGCAAAGATAATTTCAACGCATCACGTTTTGCATCTAATAATTCTTCGCCTTCAAGCTTCCATGCTGACCACAGTTTTTCAGGTTCAGCCAGCCAAGATGGTTTAGGTAAGCTGCCAGCAGTTGAAGTTGGGAGTAAAATGGCCATATTCGATCTTCTATCTCTATATTCTAAATTTTGCAAAAACCAAAAAGTTATCAATTGATTATTAAATTCATATTGAAAGTCCCTTCTCCCTATGGGATGAGGAGCATGCTCCGCAAGAGGATGAGGGAATATTTCATATATATCCTCTCCCTAACCCTCTCCTTAAAAGGAGAGGGAAATTTCTTTACGAAATAAATATTGATCACAAATTAACTGATGCATGAAACATATTCTTTAAAACAGGTGCTTTAAATCACAAGTGATTTAAAATTAAGCTGCGGCTGCATTTTCAATACTAAAATTAGCCGCCCACTCATTCAGAATGTCTTTATATGGCTGGATAAAGTTCTTTTCTGTCCATTTGCCCTGTTTAACCGCCAACTGACCACGTTCAACACGGTCATACACAATACGGGTTAATGAATAATCACCGAAGCTTAAGCTTGGTTGATACACTAAACCTGCTGTCGCATTGGTATTGTAAATTTCAGGACGGTAGATTTTTTGGAAACTTTCCATGGTGCTGATCGCGCTGATCAGTTCGAAATCTGTATAGTCGCTGAGCAAGTTATTTGCCGAATAGAATGCCAATGGTGCAGTTGCATTTTCAGGTTTAAAGTAACGAACGCTTAAGCCCATTTTTGCAAAATAATCATCTGTACGGGAGTAATCATCATTAGTGTATTCCACACCTAAGATCGGATGCACATTTGCAGTACGGTAATAGGTTTTTGTCGTTGAAACACTTAAACAGATGACAGGCTGTTTTTTAAATTCAGCTTTGAATACATCTGAATTGATCAAATGTTGATATAGCTTGCCATGTAAATCACCAAAATCTTCAGGTTTTTCATTGAACTTACAGCCGAGTGCTGGTAATACCACGCTGAAGTCATAGTCACGTACATACGATGAAAAACTGTTGCCGATCATGCCTTCAATGCGTTCATTGGTTTCATGGTCGATGATGGTGCTCTTTAAAGTTTCAATAAATGGGAAAGTTTGACCATTGCCTTCCACATCGAGTTCAGCCGAAATGATGTCAATTTCAAGTGAATAACGATCTGCATTTGGGTTGTCACAAGTAGCTAAACTATTGAAACGGTTATTAATCATTGCCAAAGTACGGCGCAGATTCTCTTCACGGTGTTCACCACGTGCCAAATTGGCAAAGTTCGTTGTTAAACGTGTATTGTCAGCTGGTTTATAGTTTTCATCAAAGCGGATACGTTTGATTGAACATGCAAATTTATGACTCATGGAGATTCACTACCCTAAAATTAAAAATAATCAAAATTTCTGTATGAAGTAATTTATACGTGAAACTTAAGATGAATAAAAATGATTTAACCTCAACTAAAAGTGAGATAAATTCATGTTTAAGATTTAAATACAATGAATTTTCTTCAACTATGCATCATTCAACTGGCGATAAAAAAACTGCCACCCAGGTAGCATTTAAATTTTATTTAATGTAAATAAGGGCTTAAAAAAAATTCAATGAAAATTTTTTCATTCAAACACACATCTGAAATGTGTCGAATCGTACAGATTGGCTCAATATCTCAACTCTCAAAATTTAGCGATTTATTCATTAGGGTGAATTTTTCTAACTTTAAAATGAAAAAAGATCAAATCACTAATTGTTTTAATATTGAATCTGTAACACTAATATACTTTTGTCCTGAGCTATAAAGTTCTTAAACCTTGCCATAAATAGATAAACAAAATATGAAATAAGCATATATTCATGTCGTTTCAGCTTTTTAGTCAATATACTGAATATGACTCAACTTGTACTTAGAAAAAATCAGCATATTCGAGCTTTGATATGTCCATGAATCGCTAAAATATAAAGTTTATACTTATAGCTTATGATTATGTCTAACAAACTTGACCGTCAGAAACTGACGCTCCCAACAGGTCATGACAAGCTTTTATTGCATTCTTGCTGTGCGCCCTGTTCTGGCGAAGTCATGGAAACTTTAATTGAATCTGGTATTGATTTTTCGATCTTTTTTTACAATCCCAATATTCATCCAGTAAAAGAATATGAAATCCGTAAAGAGGAAAATATCCGCTTTGCAGAAAAACACAATATTCCGTTTATTGACTCTGACTATGACACAGACAATTGGTTTGCTCGCGCTAAAGCTATGAAAATGAGCCTGAAAAAGGCATTCGTTGCACGATGTGTTTTGATATGCGCTTCGAGCGTACTGCACTTTATGCGGCAGAACATGGTTTTAGCTTAATTAGTAGCTCACTGGGAATTTCACGCTGGAAAAATATAAAGCAGATTAATGACTGTGGTCATCGCTCCGCTTCATATTATGAAGGCATAAGTTATTGGGACATTAAATTGATGTTGTTAGCCCTGAAATTTTTACATCATTCAGGGCTTTTTTTAGCTATATTTCAACTTATTTCAGTTCTTCAACCAACGTTGGATAGATTGATCCATCGACATCCATTTCGGTTTTATAAATGCCATTGGCAACATTAAATTTGTTCACGTGATAACTCGAGCCATAAAGTGAATCAAATCCTGTACCTTTTTTAAAGACTTGTTTATTGGCAGCTAAATCCAGTAAATGTGTCCCTCCAATAAACTGTTCATATTGTGCAGGATCAACGCCAACACGGGTCGACATGATTTTCACTGCATCGGCATGCGTTGCAGGGTCGTTGATGTATTTAACCGTTTTATCCCAAACTTGAATGATTTTTTTCCATTCTTCTTTGTTGGCAGATAAATGCGTCATGTTGACGGTTAATGTGTCGTAAATCAGACCGGGTTTATCTTTCGATGTATAAATAATTTTAGAGCCAGCAACAGCTTTCAAAGCTTGATTTGCGACCGGTTGCCACACGGCAATCGCTGCAATATCAGGACTTGCAAATACTTGTGGCAGCTCATTGGTCATGGTGTTGACCAACTTCACTTCAGAAGCTTGAATTTTTGCATCATCCAAAGCCGTCGCTAAAAGCAAATGATCAACCAAGCCTTTTTCAGTCGCGACACTTTTTCCTTTTAAATCGGCAAGGCTATTGACGCCATCTTTAGCAATGATGACATCATTACCCGCAGAATAGTCCGTCGCCATAATCATGACGCCTTTCGTGCCGCCAGAACCCGTGACTAAGTTGTCGCCATTAGTGACCAAAACAGCATCCAACTGATTAGCCGCAAATGCAGATAATGAAGCTGAATAATCAAACCATTTAAAGTCCACATTGACACCGGCTTCTTTCAACCAGCCTTTTTCAATAGCAACTTGCCATGCGACAAAACCAGGCCAGTCGCTATAGCCAATTGTGATGGCTTTTGTATTGACTGTGCCTTCTGCTTGCGCGTTTGGTTCAGGTGTTTTGGCTGTATTGTCACAACCACCCAGTAAGATGGCGGTCAAAACGGATGCAGATAAGCAGGCTTTTTTGATCATAGTGCGATTTCCCCGATGGCATTACAGTTAAATTTGGTATTGGTGTACAAAAACGATGGTGTATTCGGATTACTGACTGATTTAGCATTGTGCTTTGCACGATTTGGTCTATGGTTGGCTGCAATAGCATGTGCTTGCTGTTTATTTGTGATTTGGTCTTTATGACCTTGTGATCGATATAATTGGCCCATTTTAAAACTCCTTAATTCTTTGCATTTTGCGGAATTGGCGGCATCACAGCGTCCATCAACTCCAAATGTCCTTTAATCACACTCTTAAGTGCTGAAAAATGCTGACTGATAACTTTGAGCTCTGAACTGACGCCTTGCAGAATCATGACTTCTAAAATTTTGTGGTCATCGAGTTGAATATGCAGCGAGCTCACTACTTGTTCTAAAAACTGCTGCTGTAAATCTAAAAGCTGAATACGTAGCGCCGTACTACTTGCGTCATAAAGTAAGGTAAATGTGCCGACCATCACTTCATTTCGTTGCTCCTGATCGGCAATCAGATGCTTATTGATCATGTCGACAATGGCCTGAGAACGGCTTTCATAATGCTGATCGGCAATTTTTTGATCCAAAGCATCGACTGTTTTTTCAGGTACTGTAATACTGATACGCGCCAGCTTTTGTTTAGGCACTGTTGTTCCTTATTTTTTTTGCTGAATATAGAAACCCGCACGGGCGCTCAGTAGCTCAATAAAAAATTGCTTTAATTGATGCAGAAATGTTGCAGATTGATGGCGGTTCATATGCATCTCCTGTTTAAGTAATACGAAATATTTATTTCGTAATATCGATAGAAATGCAGAAACTGTGCCAAGTGAGGAACATGAAAAATGATCGTTTTTTGGGACTCTTAACTTTCTTTTAGATTTTATTGTTCATTATTTGTGCGATAAACGCACTCCTACCGCCCCATTTGCACTAATACTGCGATGTATTATTTGATGAAGGACCATTTATTAAGGTCGTTGTTCTTAAACAAGAGCATTGACCGACATGTAACAAACTCGAAGTTCAATTTATTTCATCAACATTGAACATCATTTATACTGATTGATCATTCTATTCATCACTCAACGCCTATGAAATATTTCAGCTGCGCGGTATGTTCTAACCAAATCTTTTTTGCCAATTCACACTGTGTCAATTGTCAGACTGCGCTGGGTTATATTGCCTCTGAAAAGCAAATGGGCTGTTTTGAAAAGCACAGCACTACGCTGTGGCTTGCGTTAAATCCTGAAATAAAGGGAAAACGCTTTAAACCTTGTCATAATTATCAGCATCATCAGATATGTAACTGGATGGTGCCTGCTGACAGTGAGGAAATTTATTGTGAGTCTTGCCTGCTCACGCACACCATTCCCAACTTAGATAACCCAGACCATATTGTGTACTGGGCACGATTGGAACATGCTAAACGGCGTTTTTTGTATTTAATGCAGCAGCTCAATACCATGCCGCGTCCTAAACGCAGCCAAGATGACCGTTTTGGACTTCGTTTTGATTTTCTGATGCCAACAGAAAATACACCTGTTATGACCGGTCATGCCAATGGAATTATTACCTTGAATGCCAGTGAAGCAGATGTGATTTACCGCGAAACAACGCGTATAAAAATGGGTGAAAACTACCGTACACTTCTAGGTCATTTTAGACATGAAAGTGGTCATTATTATTTTGATTTGATTAAACATTTACACCCAGAGCTGATTGATGAATTTCGAGAACTGTTTGGTGATGAACGACAAGATTATAGTGAAGCTTTGAAACGTCATTATAATGACGGTGCTCCGCAAAATTGGGCGGATTACTATGTTAGTTCCTATGCCAGTACGCATCCTTGGGAAGATTGGGCGGAAACATGGGCGCATTATTTGCACATGATGGACACTCTTGAAACCGCCTACTATGCAGGATTAGTGGTCAAAACCAATAAGTCAGATTTGAATAATTTAGAACTGAAAGAGAACCCGATTGGCGCTCAGAATTTTGACCTCTTGCTGCAACATTGGATGACGTTGACCTTTAATTTAAATGCATTGAACCGCAGCATGGGCTTAGATGATGCATATCCATTTACATTGTCGAATCCAGTATTGGATAAATTACGATTCATTCACCACAAACTGCTCAACATGACCTTAAAAAACCAGCAGCACAATTAGATTAAATTTAATACGTGATATTGTTTGAACCTCAGATCAACTTTTCTGTATTACAGCATTCGTACATTAGCTTATAGAAAGGATGTATACGTAGTAATTTTCTTGGATTGAGCGCTGTAACACCTGCCCTATTTTTACTATTTTATAAAGGTTAAAATAACAATAAATAGATGCCTGTGACCTTTCCAATGATGCCTTTCACGCATTTACCCGCTCGTTTTATGTGTATCATCAGCCTGAGTTTGCTCAGTGGATGCCAATTGGTCAAATTACAAAAAAATCAACTCAGTGCGTCACTAAATAATAAAACAGACAGCATATTAACCCATCAAAAGCTCAGTACATTTAGCCATCAAATCCTGTTAATGGTGAATGAAAGCGACCAATCTTGTTTAAATGCGCTTGAAAGTTGTATTCACAAAATGCGTAACAATGAAACTTTAGATATTGCTCAAGTCTATGCATCAGCAAGTGAGCTGTACATGGCACGTGCTTTAAGCGCCGATCAAAATCCACAATGCAAAAAAAGCTTAAAACAACACAGCGGAAAATTAGCTTCAAGCAAAATTAAAATGTGTATGGATCAGCAGCTTGCAGACTTTGATTTCAGTCTGCGTTACAGCTATGTCTATCTATTTAAATCCGCTCAAGCCCCAGAAGAACGCTTATTTGATTTGCGTCAGGGACAAGTCCGCACCTTTTATAATGTGGCTTTATCACGTCTGATCACCTCATCATTCACCCGCTTTGACTATCAGCAAATGCCTGAAAGTTTAATGTTGGGTTCATCGCTTTATCATTTTAACTATGAACATTATCCTGAAATCAAAAATGCGGACATTGATAAATTACTGTCGAGCTATAATTTTAATTTTTCAGGCTTAAAAACCATTAACCGTCAGGAAGGCATTGGTTCTGAATTTGTCTTAGTCAAAAAAGCTACGGATCTGTCTGCTGCGCAGCCTTTTATACTAGATCCTGAACAGTATTATTCAAATAAACCCAACCCGAATATCCATACTGCACGCTATTTATCTGTTAGTGCGATCGCCGAGCCTGCCAAGACCAATAGCAGCATTAGTGAAATTTTGTCGCCGCAATCAGACTTTAAGGTTGAATTATTTAATCCCTATCAATTTAAAAAGGCAAAAATTGAATCTCAGTCCTATACCCTAACGGCCAATTATTCTGTGCCTTATGGACTTTGGTTAGCCGAAAATAAATTAGGACAATCTGGCTATTGGACACTTCTGAATAAGGAAGAACATTTGCGCATGCCACATGTGTTTATGTTAGAGCCTTATCAACCCAATAAAAAGATTATTGTCATGGCTCACGGATTAGCCAGCAGTCCTGAAACGTGGATCGGCCTGACCAATAACATTATGGGGGATCAAAAACTACGTGATCATTACCAAGTTTGGCAAGTGTTTTACTCAACCAATATGCCAATATTTGAGAGTCGTTTTCAAATCAATGCTTTACTCAAACAGGCATTTGCAACTGTTCAGCCCAATACGCCTTCGGCTCAAGATGCTGTCATTATCGGACATAGTATGGGCGGCATCATCAGTCGTTTATTGGTTAGTGATGCAGATATTTCCGCTCAAGCTATTCCACTCATGAACTATGAACAAAATACACAGTTACAACGTCATCCAATTATCCGCGATCGTTTTGTCTTTAAACCATTGAAGCCAGTTAGTCGTGCAATTTTCATTGCCGCACCGCATCATGGTACTGACTATGCAGACCGCTGGTTTACCAATTTGGCGAAAAAAATCGTGGTATTGCCTTTAAGTTTTTTAAATGATGTCAATGTTGAAATCCCAAATGCAAAAAATTCAACTATGGGTCTGATTAAGTCTGGGCCAGCAGATTTAAGTCAAAAATCACGTTTTATGCTGTTGTCTGCTGACATCATGCCAAATAAAGATATTCCCTATCATTCTATTATGGGGAATCAGACGCAAAGTACTGAACCGAGCAAAATGTCGGATGGCATTGTTCCCTATACAAGTTCTCATTTAGATGGCGCGGTGTCTGAAAAGATTTTCTATGGTGGACATTCAATTCATGAGTCTGCGGATGCCATTTTAGAGTTACGACGCATTTTGAGAGTGCATATGGACAATGAAGCGTTGAATCAATAACGATAAAATTGCTTTATGTATTTATAAATTATCTTTTAAAAGCAGTGTTTTATTGCTAAATTAGCTCCTATATTTGGGGGCTATATGACAGAAAAATTATATTATTGGGCAGAAAATTTAGAAGGCTATAATTCCGATATTGACAACGATTTTCCTTATTCAATTGAGATAAAAAGGCTCAATTTTTTTATTGGTAAAAACAATGCCGGTAAAAGCCGTTTCTTAAGAAACTTGTTCATAAATAGTACACATACGATACCAGACTTTTCTTTTCCTAATTTATCTAATTATTTTACTGAATTAAAATCCATCATTGAATCAAGTCAAGGTACTATTTGGCTTGGGGCGATGAGCTCAGGCGAAAATCGAACTACACTATTTAAATTGATAAATGATGCCATAGACTGTCCTATTTTTCCTAGAAATAGATATAAAGAGAATTATCAGCGTACAATAGATCAATTAAGTAAAGTGAGAATTGAATATACACAAGAATTTACATATAAAGTTTCTGAAATTCAGAAATATGTTAATGATTTTGAAAATAATATAGTTTATGAAAAATCAAAATCTTATATCCCTATCCTACGCGGTATGCGTCCTGTCACAGAACAAGAGAATACACAGCCTTATATTAAACGAGCCCAAAAAGATTATTTTTCAGATACGAATAAATTTAACTCTAATAATATTATTACTGGTGAATGCTTATACAATGAACTTAAAATTCATCTTTTAGGTGAACCTGAACAACGTGAACTAATTAAAGATTATGAAGAAAAATTAAGTCAATATTTTTTTGATAATGAGACTGTTTCACTTATCCCTAAGCATGATCAAGATGTTGTAAATATTAAAATTGGTAACGATCAACAATTCCCTATTTCACAGTTGGGTGATGGCTTACAACAAGCGATAATCTTAACTTATGAAGCTTATATAAAAAGTAAAGACAAAGAAGGCAAACCAGAAACGCATGCCTTTTCATAGAAGAACCAGAACTGCACATGCATGCAGGTATGGTTCGTCAATTGATGAACTTTTATCTTAATGAAACACCGCATTATTATTTTTTTACTACTCACTCCAACCATTTACTAGATATGGCAGATGAATCTGACCAAGTCATGATTCAAAAGTTCGTAAAGCAACCTAAAGAAGAAGATCCTACGAAATTTGATTTTAAAATTTACCGTTGTGACAGAGATCGAGACTTACTTGCTTCATTAGGCGTACGTCCATCTTCTGTCTATTTAGCAAATTGCACCATTTGGGTAGAGGGCATTACAGATCGGCTTTATATCACTAAATATATGGAAAAATATTTAGCTGAACTAGAGTCAGCTGATATGGAGCTTTATAAAAAATTCCGTAGATTTATGCCGAACTATCACTATACGTTTGTGGAATATGCAGGCAGCAATTTATCTCATTGGTCTTTTGATGATGATTATCCTAAAACACGGGAAGAAAGAATCGAATTTTTAAAGCAAGACCGTGGTCAAAGTGCAACTGCAGTTGCAAGTGACATGCTATTAATTGCTGATGGCGACATACAAAAAAATTCTGAAAAAATAAAGTTATTAAGAAAGGAATTAAATAAAGAAAATTTAATTATTTTGGACTGTAAAGAAACAGAAAATACTTTACCTAAAGATTCTATTCTTTATGTAGCTCAGAAAAAGTTCAGTAATATGAAAAGGAAGACCTCTCAAGGATTTAATATCGAAAAGCTAGAGGGAATTAATTCATTAGATTATTTTGATCATAAAGATTATGGCATAGGAAAATTATTGGATGATCAAATACGAAATCCAAGAACTTCTGCTGAAAAAACTGCTTTTGCCGATGGTACAGGTGTAGGAACCATTAAATATAAACTAGATTTTTGTCGTGAAATCATCAAATATTTTGATGAAAATCCTGATTGGGAACTGACACCAAAAGCAAAGGATCTATGCATCCGAATTTTCAAACATATTGAAAAGTGTAATTCTTAAATCTCCCCTAACCCATCTTTAATAAAGAGGGGAAATTCCCTCCTTTGAAAAAGGAGGGTTAGGGAGGATTTTTTAAGACACTGGCGCTAACGTAAACAACACTTGCCCCGTTTTCACCGTTTGCCCTTTTTCAATGGTAATCGCATCTACACGCATACGTTCAGGTGCAATAATTGGAATCTCGATCTTCATTGCTTCAATCACTGCAAGCGTAGCACCTTCTTCCACAATATCACCTGATGCACATTCAATTTTCCAAATACTGCCCGGCATGTGAGACTCTACCGCACAGCCACCATCAGGTATTTGAATATCACTATCATCGGTTACAGCATCTAAACTTTCAGACACATATTCTGCAAGCCCAGCTTCATGCCAACGACGACGTTCTTCATCAAAATTGGCTTGTTGGATGGATTTAAATGCTGAGATTGATTCTGCATTTTCAGTCAAGAAGTCATTGTATTCTTTTAGGTTGAGTACACCTTCTTCTACACGCAGTTTTAAACGACCTGCTTTGAAGTCCTCACGCATTTGCATAAGTTCAGTTTCAGACACTTCATAAAACTTAATTTGGTCAAAGAAGCGTAATAACCACGGCATACCTTGCTCAAAGTCAGGGTTTTTACGATAACGAGACCACATTTGCGTAGTACGACCCACGAACTGATAGCCTCCCGGACCTTCCATACCATAGACACACATATATGCACCGCCAATACCGACAGCATTTTCAGGCGTCCATGTCCGTGCAGGGTTATATTTGGTGGTCACTAAACGTTGACGCGGATCTAATGGTGTTGCCACAGGTGCACCTAAATACACATCGCCCAAACCCATGACCAAATAACTCGCGTCATAAACCACATCTTTGACCGCTTGTTTGTCTTTTAAACCATTAATACGACGGATAAACTCAATATTGTCAGGACACCATGGCGCATCTGGACGTACGGTTTGCATATAACGCTCTGTCGCTAGCTGGGTTTGTGTATCCTCCCAAGCAAGTGGTAAATACACAGTCCGTGACGGTACTTGCATTTGGGTCACATCAGGCAGTTCAGCTTCAGCGATTTGTAGCAAACGCAATAAATCCAATTGATCAAGCTTGATCGAATCAAAATGGATTTGTAACGAACGAATGCCCGGTGTGAGATCAATAATCCCTGTGATATTTTGCTTTTCAACCCATTGCATGAGTGCATGAATACGGAAACGTAAGTTCAGATCTAAAACCAACTCACCATATTCCACCAACATGTAGTTGTTGCCAGCAGGACGATACACCACATCCGGCAAGCCATTCTGACCTTTTAAAGTGTCAAGCACCGCATTTTTTAAGGTGGAAAGTTCAGGATAGAACGATTCGTCAAAAGCTACAGCCTGCGTATCAGATGCTTCTAATTGTGCATGATATTTTTCATTTAAAAGTTTCGCTTGATGATAACTCACAGGTATAAATCTGACTTTGTCTCCTGCTTTCAATTGACCAAGTTTCCAAAGCTCAGAATTAATCACCACGGCAGGACAAACAAAGCCTCCTAAACTTGGACCATCTGGACCCAAAATAATCGGCATATCACCCGTAAAGTCGATAGCACCAATGGCATAAGCATTGTCATGAATATTCGATGGATGCAAACCGGCTTCACCACCATCCTCACGTGCCCATTCAGGTTTTGGACCAATCAAACGAATACCTGTACGGCTTGAGTTAAAGTGAATCTCAAAAGTATTGGCAAAGAAGGTATCAATGTCTTTTTTAGTAAAGAAGTCTGGTGCACCATGCGGGCCGTACATCACCGCAATTTCCCATTCATGACTAAACGTTGGCACTTGTTCAGGCGCAAGCGCTGTCACTTGTTCAGATGTAAATGCCATGATTGGCAACATATCTCCAATCAATAAATTACGACCAGCATGACCACCAAACTGACCAAGGGTAAAGGTTGCTTGTGAGCCTAAATATTCAGGTACATTCAAACCGCCTTTAATGCCGATATAGGTACGGCAACCTGTGGCGATTTTTCCACATTTTAAAATCTGACCTTTACGCACATTCACGGTTTGCCACATTGGTACAGACATACCATCAAGCGTTGATGGCATATCACCACCCGCCAATACAATTTGGCTATCACAGTGGAATTTTAAACTTGGGCCTTGCAAAGTGCATTCAAGCCCTGCCGTGTTATATGCATTGCCTAACAATTGATTCGCAACATTAAGTGACAGTGGATCAATGGCACCTGATGGTGGTACACCCACATCCCAATAGCCCAAACGACCTGTGACGTCTTGCACGGCAGTTTGAATACCCGCTTGCAACACTTCAACCTTTTGAGTTTTCCACTCAAAGGTATTTAAGAAGCGTGTGGTTTGCGTGCCGGCTTTAAACACATCGCAGTCGATGATGTTTTGTAGATATTCAAGATTGGTTTCAATCCCTGCAACTGAAGTTTTCGACAAAGTGTCAAGCATGGCTTGAATCGCAGAAGCACGATCATCTGCAGTGACAATGATTTTGGCAATCATCGGGTCATAAAATGACGATACATTGGAACCTGTTTCCACCCAAGTTTCATTACGGGCATTACTATCAAACTCAACATGCGTCAGTAAACCAGCACTGGGTTGGAAGTTCTTGATCGGGTCTTCGGCATATAAACGCACTTGAATCGAATGACCTTTCGATTCAAGTTGTTCTGTTGGTGCAATCCAATCGCCACTACCGAGAGTGACCATCCATTCCACAAGGTCTACACCAAACACTTGCTCCGTTACGCCATGTTCCACTTGTAGACGGGTATTCACTTCTAAGAAATAGAATTCTTGTGTGTCGGTATCCATCACAAATTCTACTGTGCCTGCCGAACGGTAATTCACCGACTGCATCAACCCAATCGCAACCGATTGAATATAGGCACGTTGATCATCATTGATATGCGGTGCTGGGGTTTCTTCCACGACTTTTTGGTTACGACGTTGTACCGAACAATCACGCTCACCGAGTGCTAAAACTAAGCCATTGCCATCACCAAAAATCTGCACTTCGATATGACGGGCATTTTGTACGAATTTTTCGAGGTACAAGCCTGCATCTTTAAAGTTGGCTTGGGCAAGATATGAAACCGTAGAATAAGCATCTTTCAACTCTTCTTCATTCCACACCAAACGCATACCAATACCGCCACCGCCTGCGGTACTTTTCAGCATCACAGGATAACCAATACGTTTAGCTTCCGTTAAGGCTTCGGCTTCATCTGCCAAAAGCTGACTGCCCGGAAGAAGTGGTACATTGGCTTGAATTGCAAGTTCACGTGCAATATGTTTTAAGCCAAATGATTTCATTTGTGCCGAATTTGGCCCTAAAAATACTATGCCTTGAGCTTCACAGAGATCACAAAATTCTGCATTTTCAGACAAGAAACCATAGCCCGGATGAATCGCTTCTGCACCTGTTTGTTTTGCGACTTCTAAAATTTTATCGACATTTAAATAGCTTTGGCTGGCAGGACTATCACCAATAAATACTGCTTCATCAGCTAAGGTCACATGCAAAGAATCACGGTCTGCTTCGGAATACACAGCAACAGATTGAATGCCTAATTTTTTGAGTGTACGGATCACTCGACACGCGATTGCACCACGGTTGGCAATGAGGACTTTATTGAACATGGTATTACTCCTCACCGTCACGGATGATCAATTGAATTTTTGTTGGGTTATAGGCATTACATGGGTTATTCAGTTGCGGACAATTGGAAATGAGGACGATTAAATCCATTTCCGCTTTCACTTCGACATATTTACCTGGTGCAGAAATACCATCATCAAACTTTAAATGACCCTCGCTTGTCACAGGAACATTCATAAAGAAATTAATATTTGGGCCGATATGGCGCACGTTTAAGCCATGTTTTTTTGCAATCGGATGTTGTGACAACGCAATCATGAAATTATTACGGCAACTGTGCATTGGAAATTTGTCATGTGCATAGCGAACAGTGTTGCTTTCACATGAACATGCACCGCCTAAGGTGTCATGACGGCCACAATTATCGTCATGGATGGTAGCAATTTTTTTGCCAAAGTTAGTGTATAGCGCCGTGCCTTTTTCTAAATAAATCTGTTGGTTAATCGCTAAAGTATCCGTCGCGCTATAACGCTCTTCAGGGTTTTGGCTAGAGATAAATAGCGTATCCACCGCTTGATTGCCTTCGAGGTCAACGATACGGAAATATTGCCCTTTTTTGACTTCGCACATCCAAGCTTCGCCGGCAGGACATACTTCGCTTAACACTGATTTTTCAAAATTTTGTGTTGGATTTACTAATGCAGTCATGATCATTCCCCTCAAGCCGTTAAAGCGTAATAGCGTTTATTATTTTGAAAAGCACGTTGATTTTGCGGGCAAGAATCACGGCAAACATCGGTGTCTGCCAAAGGCAACGCCTTAAATAAACTTAGTTGTACATCAGCAGGGTTATATTCTTCTGCTTGAGATAATCCATGTGGTGCACTAGATAAAAAGACCAAACAATCCATTTCAAAGCGCAGTTCAATGACTTGATTTGTATTGTCCGATGCAACATAACTTAAGTTGCCATTGTCATCAGGTTGAACTTTAGAGAATAAATTTAAGGTACTGCTGAGGTCAGTTGCAGATAAGCCAAACTTGGTCATTTCAAGCAGTAAGCTATCCTTACCACTGCGGTACATATTATTACGGGCATCTTGGAAAGTTTTTGAACCAAATTGTTTTTCGATTTGTTGTGCTGTACTTGGTGCACAAAATGCATCGTTCCAATCGTGATCGTCTTTGACTATCGAGATCATGGCACGACCTAAATCCGACGCCAAAATATGCCCTGTACTTAAATACGCCGTGTGCTGCCCCTTAAGACTATCTGGCATGTTGTAACGTTCAAGCTTATCTTCACTATTTACACAGTACAGCGACACATTGGCATTTTGCCCTAGCGATTTAAGCTGTAATACTGCGCCACGCTGAATACGCGCTGACCAGTGGTGTCCACCCGGTAAAAGTTCAGTCCATAGTGCTTTATCGTCATGATAATGTGTTGTGCTCATTGCAGCCTCTGCCTAAATCTTAACTATTTACCTCCCGGGCTTTTATCCCTCCGTGCAGCTTTGCTTTGAATTAAAACGAAGCCGTGAACTCTCGGTCGCGGTCATACATGAAGATGTATCGGAACCCTAGATCACTTTATGATGTATGTAGAAATGCAAAGGCTGTGCCAATTTAGTATTACCAATTTATATAAAAGTAATACTGCTATTTATTAGACTTTTTTATAGTATTGAGCTATAGCATGACCAAATCGGGTGCAGCCCATGCACAAAATTGCTGCAAAAATTGCAAAAAAAAAAGCCCAAAATCATTTTTGGGCTTTATGTAATGCATAAAAATTATTTTACCAATATCTCATGGAACATATGACGTAGCCATTGATGGCTGGTTTTATGATGGCAAGACATATGCCAATATTGCTTCACGCCATAGGTTGGAAATGCAATCGGTGCGTCAAATATTTTTAAGTTGCCGCGCGAAAGCAATACTTCACTCAAGTAATACGGCACAGTAGCAATCGCATCAGTGTCTTGCACGACTAAGCCTACACCTAAATAACTAGGTAAACGCATCAAAATATCACGTTTTAAATCAAGGTTAAGCAGCTCATTTTCAATATGGTAGTGCCCCATCCCTGCATCAATATCAATGTGCGACTCTGATAAATATTGCTCAGTTGTAATGGTGTCACCCGTTAATCGTGGATGGTCCTTGGCTGCAATCACCACATAATATTGCTCAAACAGTTTTTGCTGATAAAAGCCGCTTTCCAAATGCGGTAAAAACCCCAGTGCTAAATCAATTTCACCATTCGCCATCTGATAACTGGTTTCAGTGGTAATCGGGCGTACATTCAGACGTATTTGTGGCGCGTGTTTTTTTAGATATTGGCTGATTTTAGGCAATAAAACCAAATGCGAAACATCGGTCATGGCCAAAGTAAATTGTTGATCTGAAATAGCTTGATCAAAATTAATCGTAAAATTATTAATGGCTTCAACTTTACTCAAGGCTTCGCTGACTAAAGGAAATAATTGACGCGATAACTCCGTAGGCACCATTTCATTGCCGATACGTAAAAATAAGGGGTCGTTATAATGCTGTCGTATTTTATTTAAAATATTACTGACTGTAGGCTGACTCATTTGCAAGTGTTCAGCAGCTTGCGACACATTTTTGTACTTATAAACATGAAAAAAAATGCTAAGAAGTTTACAGTCCAATTCAAACACGAAAGATTTAGTCCCTAATTAAATATTGCAAGTTATGCTGTGCATCATCTGCTGAATTATACAAAAAGCCAATAACGAAATATTACTTTTATTGCAGATGAAACGCCAGTTTAGCCTGCTCAGTTGAGTTCAGCTTTTCAACACTCCAATCAGTCCGCATAATAGACATAGCTCGAATTTGGATATCAACATGCTTCAAGGAAAAAAACTGGTTTGTTTTGATTTAGATGGCACACTTATCGATTCTGTTGGCGTGTGGAATCAGGTCGATGCAGATTTGATTCAACAGTTAACTGGACAAACCATCCAATTGGATTTCATTCAACGTGAACGTGACATTCAGCTGCAATTATTTAAAAACACCGCAGACCCTTACTTAATGTACTGTAACTATCTAAAAGATACTTATAAAATTGAACAACACACGGCTGATCAAATCAAACAGCAACGATATGCCATTTCACAGCATTTTTTAGAACATATCATCTTGCTTAAACCACATGCAGCGTTATTTGTTCAACAGCTCATTCAGCAAGGTATTCAGGTGGCAATTACCACCACGACCAGCTTGCAAAATATTTATCGATATCAAAAAAATATCAACATTTATCCAAAGCTGCATTTTGAAAATACTTTTGATCTGATCCTGACCCGTGAAAGTGTCAAAAATATTAAGCCGCATCCTGAAGTCTATTTACAGGCGATTGAACATTTTGCAGTAAAACCTGAAGAATGTTTAATTTTTGAAGATTCGCTCATTGGTGTAGAAGCCGCAAATGCCGCAGGCATTGAAGTCGTTGCCGTGTATGACGCATATTCAGAGCACGAAATTGAGCAAATCAAAAATAAAGCGGATTACTTTATCCATGATTTCTCTTCTGTCTTAAACTAATGACTAGTAATCAATCATTCGCTTTAGAGTTAAAAAAAGCAGCCCAATTTAGAGGCTGCTTTTGATATTTTTGCATCAATAGATAATTGATCTATTTTACTTTTTTATAAATTGATCCAGATCCGACTAAATTTCCAGTTTTTTCGTCAATTGCAAATTCAACAGCACCTGTCCCAGAGTTTAAAGCGAGTAAACCAGATTCAGCGACAGATGCAGGTACAGGATTTTTCTTTTCAGATTTACCACTTTGTTTATCTTTTAAAGTATTGGTAATGAAATAGTTTTCACCATTTTTACTAATAATCAACGCATTTTCAAGTTGCGGATCTACTGCGGTATTTTGCCATGTTCCAGCATAATCAGGCGCTGGACTTTGTTTACATGCAGTGAGGAGAACTGCGAACAACATCGCAAAAAAAAATTGAATCTTTTTCAAAATACTGACCTTCTTTGTCAATGAATTTTGCATTATAGAAAGCCTTGAACAGAACTTAAGACCGTTCGTGTTGTGCAAAAGTTTCAAACCAAGTGCTGCTGTTTTTCTTTTGTCATGTTTTGAAACATTTGTAGTCTTTCATAAAAAATAAGCCCACTTGATCATGGGCTTATTTAAAAATTTTCAATCTTTAGATTTATACGATTTGACGCATTGAACCAGTTTCTTCAAAAGTGGCATGCCAAGATAAAGCCTCTTTTAAAATATGCGGCGTTTGACCACCACGCTCACATGCGCGTTCAAAGTAGCTCAACAATGCTGCGCGATAATCTGGATGCGCACAGATTTCAATGACTTTACGTGCACGCTCACGTGGTGAAAGACCACGTAAATCTGCCAAGCCCTGCTCTGTAACCACGATATCAACGTCATGGTCAGTATGGTCGGTATGACTCACCATTGGGACTACAGATGAAATCGCACCGCCTTTTGCAATCGACTTGGTTACGAAAATGGCAATGTGCGCATGACGAGTAAAGTCTCCAGAACCACCAATACCATTCATCATTTTGGTACCCGTCACATGGGTCGAATTTACGTTTCCGTAAATATCAAACTCAAGCGCCGTATTAATCGCGATAATGCCTAAACGTCGAATGATTTCAGGGTTATTGGATAGCTCTTGTGGACGTAACACAATTTTGTCTTTGTACTGATCAAAATTGTTCATCACGCGCTGTGCGCAAGGCTCAGACAACGTCATTGAACAGCCTGAAGCAAATTTCATTTTTCCAGAATCAATTAGCTGGAAAGTACAGTCTTGTAGTACTTCTGAATACATTTCCAAATCATGAAAATTCGAATGCTCAAAACCGGCAAATACAGCGTTGGCAATCGAACCCACACCTGACTGTAGCGGGCCTAAATTTTCAGGCAAACGCCCTGCTGCGACTTCACCTTCAAAGAAATCAATCAGATGCTGAGCAATCGCTAGGGTTTCAGCATCAGGTTCATCCATTTTAAACTGGGTATCTGGCAGATCATTCAACACAATAGCTGAAATCTTATCGGGGCTGACATTGATCCCAATCGTACCGATACGTTCACCGACCTGAGTCAGTGGAATTGGCCCACGGTTTGGTCGCGCTTTCGGCACATAAATATCATGTACACCTTCTAGCACTGGGTTAATCGTATTATCAATTTCAATAATCACATGATCTGCCATTTCAATGAAATTGGCTGAGTTACCACATGAACCTGTCGGAATAATTTGACCATCTTCGGTAATTGCAGTCGCTGCAATAACGGCCACATTAATGCGCGGTAAATTATGATGACGAATATTGTCAGCCATTTCAGACAAGTGTTGGTCAATATACATGACCTCGCCAGCGTTAATGGCTTTACGTAAACCAGGATCTGCCTGATACGGATAACGACGTTCTATCGCATGTGCCGCATTGAGACGACCATCGATACTATTTCCTAAACTAGCACCCGTTGCCAAAGTGATACGAAGAGGATGTGAAACTGCATGATCTGCAAGCGCCAAAGGAACCGTCTTTGCCTCACCTGCACCACCAAAACCACTTAAACCAACCACTGAACCATCTTGAATTAACTCAATCGCTTTTTCAGCAGACATCACTTTGTCGCGAAGGGAGAGTAAGCGAATGCGATCTAAACCATTCATAATTAAATCTCAAAAAATAAATATCTCAAAATAAACATCTTTTTTCGCCATCCCAGCGAACTGAGATAGCGTTTGTTATTGCTTATCTAAAAACGTACTTATCTAAAAGCTTACTTATATAAATTGAGGCAAATTAAATCAGTTCAACCGCAATTGCAGTTGCTTCACCGCCACCAATACACAGTGCTGCGACACCTTTTTTACCGCCAGTGCGTTTTAAGGCATGAATCAGCGTCACAATAATACGTGAACCTGATGAACCTAGTGGGTGACCAAGTGAGCAAGCACCACCATGAATGTTCACTTTTGCTTCATCTAAGTTAAATCCATCAATCGCCAGCATTGTAACCATAGCAAATGCTTCATTGACTTCCCACAGGTCAACCTCTTGTGCATCCCAACCCGCTTGTGCAAGCACTTTCTCAATAGCACCGACTGGAGCAATCGTGAACTCTGACGGATGCTGTGAATTTGTGGCATAAGCAACGACTTTTGCTAGTGGTTTTAAACCACGTGCTTGAGCCGTTTCTTCTGATGTAACCACCAAAGCAGATGCACCGTCAGAAATTGAGCTGGCATTGGCAGCTGTGATCGTGCCGTCTTTTTTGAATGCAGGACGCAGTGTTGGGATTTTTTCAGGCTTAGCACTTAATGGCTGTTCATCTGTGTCAACAACGACGTCACCTTTACGGCTTTTAACAGTAACTGGCACGATTTCATTTTTGAAGAAACCGCCTTGAATCGCGGCAACGGCTTTATTGAGTGAGTTGATGGCAAAAGCATCTTGCTGTTCACGGGTATAGCCTTTTTTATCTGCCATATCTTGTGCCAGAATACCCATCGATAAACCTGTCTCAGCATCTTCTAAGCCTTCTTGGAACATGTGATCTGTGGTTTTACCATGACCCATACGATAGCCTGAACGCGCTTTTTCAAGTAAATATGGCGCATTTGACATCGACTCCATACCACCAGCAACCACAATATTAGCAGAACCGGCTTTAATCGCATCAGCTGCTTGCATCACCGCCTTCATGCCTGAACCACAAATTTTATTAATCGTGGTGGCACCCGTTGTATCTGGTAAGCCTGCTTGACGCATCGCTTGGCGTGCAGGACCTTGTTTAAGACCAGCCGGTAATACACAGCCAAAAATAACTTCGTCAATATCTGTAGGTTCTAAACCTGCACGTGCAACAACAGCCTGAATCGCTGCAGCACCTAAGTCTGGGGCTGTACAAGATGAAAGTGAACCCTGAAAACCACCCATCGCTGTACGTACGCCATCTACAATTACAATCATTTCTTATTTCATCCTGTTTTAAATCTTTTAACCCCAAGGAACCATGACTGGTTCCTCAGATTTTCCATCTTAATGTTTTTCACAGTGGTTTCGATGAAACCTTAAGATTGAGCGGTGAAGTATTCTTCAGATAGCTGCATGATAAGTTCAGAACCTGCTTTAATGCGTTGAGCACGGGCAGCAAGGTCAGGTAGAACTTTCTCAACATAGAAATCTGCGAGTACCAGTTTGTTTTGGAAGAAGCTCTCTGGTTTTGCAGCAGCAGCTTTGCTAATACGCGCAAACATATACACAAAGCTGAGTAAACCAACAGCGTGCAGGTAATCGACTGCCACCGAACTGCTAAAGTCTGGGGTGGTCTTAGATTGTTCAATAATGAATTGCGTTAATGCTTCAACTTCGTCAGAAACTTGCAATGCTGCAGATTTAACTTTTGAATCAGCCATGGTTGCAGCAAAGTCACGAATTTCAGCAATGTAATCGGCAATAAATGCACCATTACATTTCGTAGTTTTGCGTCCAATTAAATCAATCGCTTGTACGCCATTTGTGCCTTCGTAAATCTGTGAAATACGTAAGTCACGAATGCATTGCTCCATACCCCATTCACGGATATAGCCATGACCACCAAAGCACATTTGCGCTTCTAAAGTAGCTTGTAGGGCTGTATCTGTTAGGTAGGCTTTTGCAATAGGTGTCAATAAAGCCACGCGGTCATTGGCTTTTTTCACAGCAGCTTCATCAGTTGAATATTTTGTAATATCCAGTTGCTGACCAACATACACAGCAAATGCACGAGATGCTTCGTTGTTGGCGCGTACATTCAACAACATACGACGTACATCACCATGTACCAAAATAGAGTCTGCTGGTTTTTCAGGAGATTTCACACCTGTCGCAGAACGACCTTGTAGACGATCAGTCGCATACTGTGCAGCATTTTGGTAAGCAAATTCTGCAGCACCAATCCCTTGGATACCCATCGATAAACGTTCATAGTTCATCATGACAAACATCGCCGAAAGACCTTCGTTTTCTTTACCAACGATATAACCTTTGGCGCCATCAAAGTTCATGACACACGTTGCAGAACCTTTAATACCCATCTTGTGTTCAATTGAACCCGCTGAAACAGCATTGCGTTCACCGACTGAGCCATCGGCATTGACATGGAATTTTGGAACGATAAACAATGAAATACCACGTGAACCCGCAGGTGCATTTGGCGTTTTTGCTAACACAAGATGGATGATGTTTTCACACAGATCATGTTCACCACTGGTGATGAAAATTTTCGTGCCTGTAATGTTAAATGAACCATCTTCATTCGGCTCTGCTTTGGTTTTAATGATCCCCAAATCAGTCCCTGAATGTGGTTCAGTTAAACACATAGTGCCTGACCATTCACCCGTATAAAATTTTGGAAGATAGGTTTCTTTTTGCTCTTGCGAAGCACGGTCATTAATCGCCATACCTGCACCCACAGTCAGTAGTGGATACAACATAAATGATGGATTGGTACTCCAAATCATTTCGTCAGCAAGTACCGTCAACATTTTCGGCATGTTTTGGCCGCCCCATTCTTCAGAAGCGCCTAAACCAACCCAACCACCTTCGGCGAATTGTTTAAAAGCGTCTTTAAACCCTGTAGGCGTAGTAACAATACCATTACTAAACTGCGCACCACCTTCTTCATCGGCTGTACGGTTCAAGTCTAGAATAACGTTTTTAGAAAACTTAGCCATTTCTTCTAAAATAGCATTTGCAGTCGCCATATCAATATGAGCTAAGTTTTCATTTGACTGCCAGAACTCATCTGCATTGAATACATCATTTAAGATGAAGTCCATGTCCTTTAACGGCGCATTGTATATTGGCATTGTACTTTCCTTTTCTACAGGCTTTGTCAGCGTCTTTGACAAAGTACTTTTTTAAAGTTGCACGCTCCCGCACAAAATCATCAAATCAATTTTGTGTGGATTTTTTTAAAGATCTGTTTTTTCAGATAGATATCTAAAAAGAATATAGATAATGTGTTTTTACCGACAAGTGAAAAATAACCACCTGATATTTTGAGCAGCATTATTTTATTACACTTAAATAAATTTATTGAGTTGACTAAATTTATAATTGGTAATTGATTAAAACCAAACATAATAGTACCCATAATCATGTTTAATTTAGGTTGTATTAATAACATAACAACCAAGACCGTTTTGTTAAATGCTGCTTTTGTTGTAAAAGCGAAAAGACAATAAATTAAAAAAAATAAAAATGGAATTTTATTTCAAAAAAATGACCTCAAGGGTTCAGTTTTATTGACATTAATTTTATGCTATGAATTCTATATGTTTTACGCACTCTACTAATGTGTTTATTTTTAAACCAATTTATGTAATATTTGAGACCATAGTGGAATGTAAGATTCACAAGATTTAGCTTAAGCTAGGCTTGTTCACCCTCAAGATGTTTATGGAACAGTTATCATGAGTTCAGTACGCCAACAAAATTTTATCCTTCGCAAGGAAAAAATTTTAGCCATGGCAGAAACCCTGCTATTAGATAATAATCAAGACATCACCTTAAGTGAGTTAGCTTGTGAACTAGATATTGCCAAAGGCACGATTTATAAACATTTTAAAAGTAAAAACCAATTATATTTAGAACTGATTATCTTAAATGAAAAACGATTATTAGAAATTTCAAAAAAATATAATCATGATATTAAAACTTATGTTTCACAATATATGCTTTATAATATGTTGAATTCTAATAGAACTATATTATTACATGTCATTGAAGAACGCTTAACCAATAATGAACGTAAATTAAAAGAGTTATTTGAAGAGCTCTATCGTGTTCGTGAAGAACGTATTATTGAAATTAAGGATATGACCAGTGATTATCTAAAATCACTTGAAAGCGCAATGTCGATACGTGATTATTTATCTTATATTTGGACGGTCACTTATGGTGCATCCCTACTCCTCAATTCAACGCATTATCAAAAATCAATCGGTTCACGTGAACGCTTAATCAAGCTATATATTAATCAGGCGCTGATGACGCCAGATAAAATTTCAGCCGTATAGAATTGATTTATAAATAAAAAAGCCGAACAATTGTTCGGCTTTTTTTTTTCATTAAACAATATCTAGGTTATGCAATCACAGGTGGGAAGCCATCTTCGGTTAAAGCGCTAATCAATTGCTCTGCGCTAGCACTAGATTCAACGTCAACTAATTTTGTTGCTACATCAATAGTAACCGTTGCATTTTCATCTAAGTCTTTAATCGTTGCTGTCACGCTACGTGCGCAACCACCACATGTCATATTATCAATACGAAATTTCATGCTGTTCATCCTTATTTTCTAATATCAATACTATAAACCTTGCCACGATTGTAAGGTCAAGCGAGTTTAATTCTTCGATGTATGACAACACTCAGCCATGCCTGTTTCGATTTGATTTAAAATCGTACAATCGGCTTGATCATTACCCGCACAGCCATCGACAGATTGTTGCAAGAGCTCAACCATGGCCTGTAAGTCTGCGATTTTTTGATTTAAGGTCTGGATATGTTTTAACGCCAATGCTTTAACTTCTACACTTTGCCGACTTTGATTTTTCCAAAGCCCAAGTAAATCTTTCATTTGTTCAGAAGAAAAACCTAAATCACGCGCATGTCTTAAGAAACTCAAGGTTTTAATATCGGCTTCCGAGTAAATTCGATAGCCTGCATCGGTGCGCTTTGCATTATTTAACAGCCCAATCGATTCATAATAACGGATCATTTTTGCAGAAATGCCCGAAGCTTTCGCTGCTTGTCCAATATTCATCTCAAGACTCCTGAAAAACTGGCCCTTTAAATGCTTTTAAACGCAAGGCATTTGACACAACAAACACCGATGAAAGTGCCATTGCACCAGCTGCGAACATAGGTGAAAGCAATATGCCAAAGAATGGATATAACACACCTGCAGCGACAGGAATCAATGCTGCATTGTAAATAAATGCCCAAAATAGGTTTTGGCGAATATTATTCATCGTCGCTGTGCTCAGTGCGATTGCTGTCGGCACCATTTGTAAATTACCCGACATAAGCACAACGTCCGCGGCCTCTATCGCCACATCTGTCCCTGTACCAATCGCCATGCCCACATCTGCTTGAGCAAGTGCAGGCGCATCATTAATACCATCGCCCACAAAACAAACAACACCATGTTCTTTTTGCAATTGTTGTACAGATTGCACTTTTTGATCTGGCATCACTTCAGCGATCACATGATCAATTTTCAACTGTCGTGCTATGGCAGAAGCAGTATGTCGGTTGTCGCCTGTAATCATCGCCACTTTCAGTCCTAAATCATGCAAAGCTTGAATGGCTGTAAAGGTTGTGGTTTTGATCGGGTCGGCAACAGCAACAATGGCAGCAAGCTGTTGATCGATCGATACATAGAGCGGGGTTTTCCCTTCATTGCCCATGCGTTCCGCCAGTGATGAAAAGATTTGTGTATCTAAACCAAGTTTATGCATCAAATGATCTGCACCGATAAAAATGCTTTGTCCTTCAACAACGGCCTGAATCCCAGCACCAGTCACGGAATCAAAATGCTCAACCTCTAAAAGTTGCACTTGCATCTCTTTTGCAGCTTGAACAATGGCATAGGCAATCGGATGCTCAGATTTTTGCTCTACAGAGACCAATAACTGAAATACGCGATCTTTATCAAAAGCTTCAGTGACTTCAAAATCTGTCAGTTTCGGTTTACCTTCCGTCAATGTCCCTGTTTTATCGACTGCAACCACTTGAGTATTTTTGAGTTGTTGTAAGGCTTCACCTTTACGGAACAATACTCCAAGCTCTGCACCTCGCCCTGTACCGACCATAATAGACGTTGGTGTTGCCAAACCCATTGCACATGGACATGCGATGATCAGTACTGCTACAGCATTGACTAAGGCATAGGTTAAACTCGGTTCAGGTCCAACTACATACCAAACTAAAAAGGTGATCAACGCCAACGCCATTACCACCGGTACAAACCATAACGTGACTTTATCCACCAAAGCTTGAATCGGTAATTTTGAACCCTGAGCCTGTTCAACCATATGGATAATTTGTGCCAAAACAGAATCTTGACCTACCGCAGTGGCTTGTATTTTCAAGGCCCCATTTTGGTTAATCGTTCCACCGACAACTTGATCACCGGCTTTTTTCTCGACAGGAATTGGCTCGCCACTGATCATGGATTCATCAATATAACTGTTCCCAGACACTACAGCACCATCGACTGGGCAACGTTCACCAGGCCGTATTTCAATCAACATACCTGTTTCAACATCACTAATCGGCAAATCTATATAGCTACCAGATTGCTCAACACGTGCTGTTTTGGGTTGCATGCCGACTAAGTATTGAATAGCTTGCGAGGTTTTACCTTTGGCTTTCGCCTCCATAAAACGACCCAAAAGAATCAACGCCACAATTACTGCGGCTGCTTCAAAGTACACATGAACCGTACCTTGCGGTAATAATTGCGGAGCAAATGTTGCAACACAAGAAAAACTATAAGCAGATAAAGTCCCGACTGCAACCAAAGAATTCATATCTGGGGCAAGTCGCGCAAGTGCTGGTATGCCGTGCTGATAAAAGCGTCTTCCGGGTAGGATTAATACCAAAGTGGTTAATATAAACTGAATATACCAACTATTTTGTGTCCCTAAATTATGCGCAATAAAATGATGAAAAGCTGGAATCATGTGTGATCCCATCTCCAAGATAAAAACAGGAACAGCGAGTACCAATGCGATGATTAAATCACGTTTGAGTAACCGAGCTTCGTCGGCTTTTTTTTCTGCCATTGTCGGTTGTTGCTGCGTAGCAATGCTAGCACTGTATCCCGCTTTTTTAACTGCCGCGATCAATTCTTGTGTTTTTGAAGCGGGAGCCTGAACAAAGGCTTTTTCACTGGCTAAATTTACCGTTGCTTTATTGACACCGTCTACAGCGTTTAAGGCTTTTTCAACCCGTGCCACACATGAAGCACAGGTCATTCCATCAATATTTAATTCAATATTGGGCTGTGCAATATGAAAACCTGCTTTTTCTACAGACTTCGCCAATGCAGAATTTTCAACAGATGCCAATGCCGTAATCGTGGCTTTTTCAGTTGCCAAATTCACTTTTGCATCGATGACTTCTGGAACTATCTTTAAGGCTTTTTCAACACGTGCAACACACGATGCGCAAGTCATCCCTTCAATTTCAAGTTCAAGCTGCTTTTGTGCAACGCCAAAACCTGCCTTTTCAACGGCCTGAATTACAGCAGGATAATCCACATTTTTATCACTCTGAACATGTGCTGTTTCAGTGGCTAAATTCACTTGAGCATCAGTGATGCCATCGACTTTTTTTAAGGCTTTTTCCACCCGTGCCACACAAGAAGCACAGGTCATCCCTTCAATAGCAAGTGTGCCGTCAAAAAGTTTGCGTTCTGTCGAATCTGTCATGGCAACATCCCAATCATATGTGCTTGTTTTAGGCTATAGCTTAAACTTTACCACAATGGGAAGGTCAAGTTTTTCTGACTCACAGCAAGGCTTTTCTTTAAGGTATAAAGAATTGCGAAGATTTAAAAACATAATCAATAATATTGAATAATGATTATTCAATTAGTTTATTTTTCTGATATTAAAACTACACATTTCCTCATTATTCAGTAAGATAAAGATTCGTGACCACCAAACGAATTACTCTCTTTCGCATGTACAAACTGTCGAACATTTGCTTTAACTGCGCATATTTGTGTGCTTTTTTATTTTTAATTTTAAGTTGGAGTCTAGATCATATTGATGTTTGGCTCACTCAAGTGGTTATCCCTGCTGTCACGATATGCATACTCTTAGGCTTCCTGTTTAAATACATCGCTCGAAAGTTAGGACATGAACCGCCTAAACGAAAAATTAAACAACAAAATCCCAAAAACGATGATCAAGACGCGGCTTAAGACACGTACAAATAGCAAAATCATCAATAAAAAAGCCCATTCAAATGAATGGGCTTTTTTTCATGTCAAACCTATTAGTCAGCACTAATATCTTCAAATAAAACTGACGAAAGATAACGTTCACCACCATCCGGTAAAATGACCACAATGGTTTTGCCTGCATTCTCAGGACGTGCAGCAAGTTTTGCCGCAGCTGCCATTGCCGCGCCACTAGAGATACCCACTAAAATACCGTCATGAGTAGCCGTTTTACGCGCCCACTCAATTGCTTCAGCACTTTCAATACCGATCACTTCATCAACAAGGTCTAGATCTAAGTTACCCGGAATAAAGTTAGCGCCAATCCCCTGAATTTTATGCGGCCCAGGAGTCAGTGTTTCGCCTTTTTTCGCTTGGGCGATAATCGGGGATTCAGCCGGTTCTACCGCAACAGAATAAAGCGGCTGATTTTTCACTTTTTCAAAATAACTTGAAATGCCAGAAATCGTACCACCTGTACCTACACCCGATACTAAAATATCCACTTTACCACCAGTTGCTTCCCAAATTTCTGGGCCAGTGGTCAATTCATGAATTTTAGGGTTTGCAGGGTTTTCAAACTGTTGTGGTAAATAATACGTTTCAGGATGTTCGGCAACGAGGCGCTGTGCTTCTTCGACCGCACCTTTCATGCCTTTAGCAGGTTCAGTCAATACGAGATTTGCACCAAAAGACTTCAACACCTTACGGCGTTCGATACTCATACTTGCTGGCATGGTTAATGTAATTGCATAACCTTTCGCAGCTGCAACAAATGCCAAAGCAATCCCTGTATTACCACTTGTAGGTTCTACAATATGCATACCCGGTTTTAATAAACCTTTTTCTTCTGCATCAGCAATCAGAGCTGCACCTACACGACATTTCACTGAAAATGCTGGGTTACGGCTTTCAACTTTAGCCAAGACCGTTGCATCTGACTGAATCGCACGATTAATACGAACTAAAGGTGTATTACCAATCGCTTCAGCGTTATTACTATATACTGCGATACCTAAATTACTCGTTGCTGGAAAAGCTGAATCTGTTGTCATGACTATTTATCCCTTGTGTATTTATTGAATACGATCTTTAGATGATACAATTATTTTCAAAGTGTGCATGATTTTTTAAGCTAATGTCTTATATTTATGTGCATTTTGTGAAAGCTTGCACTAAAATCAAGCAATAAATTTAACTGATTAACTAAATTTAAACTTATAAAAATTAATGATATTTGATTTCATAAAAAACCATAGAAATTGTCTTATTTATTCAATGTATTAAGCCGTGATATCCGTATACTTGAGCTGTTGTTAATCGTATGGACATATCCAATGAATACCGATCTGGAAATCACTACTATGCGTGATTCTGCCGAATTAGTCGTGGGCGTTTTAAAGTCGCTGGCAAATACGGATCGTCTACTAATTTTATGTCATCTAGCACAGCAAGAATTGAATGTGTCTCAGATTGAAGAAATCACTGATATTAAACAGCCAACCCTCTCACAACAACTGATGATGTTACGCAAAAGTGATGTTGTGACCACGCGTCGTGATGGAAAGCAAATTTATTATTCAATTAAAGATGCAAATTTAGTTCAAGTTCTCAATACTCTTTACCAATTGTATTGCAACCAATCTTATAAATAACACTCAGTTATTTTAAAATTTCAAGCCAGACATGCTGTTCTTGCACCACTATAGATGAATTATCGCAATGGGCAGCAATTCAATATCTCAATTTACCCTCCAAACTTCTTCAAAATATCTATATTTATATCGAATATCCAAAGCTTTAAATCAGCTCATACTTTTCATTAATTCATTTAAAATGATGGCTTCTTAAATATCCCCTTAAATTTCCTGCAATGTTGTACGCTCAAAATTTATTGCACAAGACTTCTTAGCATTTTTTATGCATAATATATATGAAATTGTGATTTAGATAAGTTTATGTCAGATTTAAAACCTCATTTCTTACAGAAATTTCCTGCTTGGCAGTGGTTACAGCACTACAGCACTGTGAAATTTAAATCTGATGTACTTGCTTCGCTAATCGTGATTGCCATGTTAGTCCCTCAAGGTATGGCGTATTCCATGCTGGCAGGTTTACCCCCAATCATGGGTTTATATGCCAGTATTTTACCTATGATTGTCTACGCCCTCATTGGTGGAAGTTCAACCTTATCGATAGGCCCTGTGGCAATCATTTCGATGATGACCTTCGCCACGCTCAATCCGCTATTTGAAGTTGGTTCGCCTGTTTATATTGAAGCCGCTACACTTTTGGCCTTAATGGTCGGGCTGATTTCTCTGCTGCTAGGTGTACTACGTTTTGGTTTTTTAATTCAGCTGATCAGTCATCCTGTCATTAAAAGCTTCATTATTGCCTCGGCTCTGCTCATTGCGCTCGGTCAGTTTAAGTTTCTTGTCGATGTCCCGCTAAAAGCCAACAACATCCCTGAGTTTGTTTTAAGTTTGTGGGAATACCTGAGTTTGACTCACTTTGCTTCACTCATTTTTGGTGTGCTGGCCATACTGTTTTTAATCTATGTACCAAAAATGTTGGCCACTCAATCAATTCAATCTCGATTCGGCTCTACTGCCTTTCTAAGTAAAGCACTTCCATTGATACTCGTGGTGATCTCAATTGCATCGGTGATGTTATTTGACCTGCAAAATGTCGGCATTAAAACCGTCGGTGAAATTCCTTCAGGATTTCCACCCTTAAGCTTTCCACATTGGAACTGGGAACTGGTACAAACCTTACTGCCCGGTGCAACAATGATTGCCATGATCAGTTTTGTTGAGTCACTGTCTATTGCCCAAGCCACTGCCTTACAACAACGAAGCCAACTCAACAGTAACCAAGAGTTGGTCGCTCTAGGTTTAGCCAATCTAAGCGCTGGGGTTAGCTCTGCCTTTCCAGTGACGGGTAGCTTATCTCGTACGGTGGTTAATGCAGATGCAGGTGCAAAAACCCCGATGGCAGGTGTGTTGTCGTCATTGCTGATTATCGTTGTCAGTCTCTACTTCACTGGTTTTTTCCAAGACTTACCTTTAGTGATCTTGGCGGCCACAATTATTGTTTCCATTTGGAAATTAGTCGACTTTAAACCTTTTGTGGATACATGGCGTTATTCAAAAGCTGACGGGATTGCGATGTGGGTGACCTTTTTCGGTGTGGTGTGTATCGATATTTCTACAGGTCTCATTATTGGCATCATTTCTACTTTTATTCTGTTGTTATGGCGCATCAGTCGTCCACACATTGCGGTGATCGGTTTAGTCGAAGGCACACAGCACTTCCGCAATGTACAGCGTCATCATGTCTATACCGCACCACATATACTCTCGCTCCGTATAGATGAAAATATCTCGTTTTTAAATGCCAATACGCTTAAAGGTTTCCTGATCAATGAAGTCAGTCAAAATATTGACCTAGAGCATGTTGTTATCAATTGCTCAAGCGTCAGTTCAATTGACTTAAGTGCCTTAGAAATGTTGGAAGAGTTAAATGCTGAATTATCAAAATTAGATATTCGACTGCATTTTTCTGAAGTCAAAGGTCCTGTCATGGATAAATTGCAGCACTCAAAATTACTCACTCATTTGAGTGGTCAAATTTTTCTCACCCATTATCAAGCCATGACAGAGCTTGCTACAGCCAGTTCTGAATACCAAATTTAAAGGTGTATTCGCTCACTGTTTAATCAAACCAAATTTGATAAACAGTGAGTTTTGAAAGGCTTACATTTTAATACACAAAAATAGATTATAAAAAACAAAGATTTATTTTTAAATAAAATTATTTTATAAGCATTCTATATTTTCGTATAAAATACAGCACTAATTTTCATCATTTTGTCATTGTAATTCTGACAAGGCTCTCCTATGTTTTCAGCATTTACACGCTTGAGTTTAGTAACCCGAATTATTATCGCCATTATTTTAGGTGTATTGGTTGCTGTTGTGGCTCCGGGCGTTGCACCCTATTTAAGTTTGCTTGGTGATTTATTCATTAAGGCATTGAAATCCGTAGCACCGATACTGGTCTTTGTACTTGTACTGTCATCCATTGCAAATTTCAAAGTGGGTAGCAGTAATTCTTACATTAAACCGATTATGTTGATGTACGCTATTGGTATGTTCCTTGCTGCTTTAAGTTCAGTAGTAGCAAGCCTTTTATTCCCTAGTACATTAATTCTTGATGTTGCTGCAGAAAACCTTGTGCCGCCAGGCAGTCTTGCTGAAATATTGAAAAACTTATTATTAAGTTTTGTCGCAAACCCTGTTACAGCAATTTCTGAAGCAAATTTCATTGGTATTTTGGCTTGGGCTGTTACCTTAGGTATTGCATTTCGTCATGCATCAGAGAACACCAAAGTCTTTTTATCTGACGCTGCTGATGCAGTGAATAAAGTAATCCGTTTAGTGATTAACTTTGCACCTGTCGGTATCTTTGGTTTGGTTGCTGTTACATTTGCCGACTCAGGTTTGAAAACACTGATCAGCTATGCACACTTACTTGCGGTCTTAATTGGTACCATGTTCTTTGTTGCCTTGGTCATCAATCCACTAATGGTGGCATTTATGACCCGCTCAAATCCGTTCCCATTGGTTTTCCAATGTTTACGTGAAAGTGGTATCACTGCATTCTTTACGCGTAGTTCTGCTGCAAACATTCCTGTAAACCTTGACCTTGCAAAGCGTCTTGGTGTACCAGAGTCAACTGCAAGCGTAGCGATTCCTTTAGGTGCAACTGTCAATATGGCAGGTGCATCGGTCACAATTACAGTCCTCACACTAGCAGCAGTTCATACTTTGGGCATTTCTGTTGATTTCAGCACAATGTTGATTTTATCAGTCGTTGCTACCGTTTCTGCATGTGGTGCTTCAGGTGTTGCTGGTGGTTCATTGCTGCTTATTCCAGTGGCTTGTGGCCTGTTTGGTATTTCAAGTGATATCGCGATGCAAGTTGTTGCCATTGGTATGGTTATTAGCGTACTTCAAGATTCAACTGAAACAGCTTTAAACTCTTCGACTGACGTATTATTTACAGCTGCAGTCGACCGTGGTTTAAGATAATATCCTGATATTGGATACTTTTTAAGGCGAGGCCATGCCTTTTCAGACTTTACCGCTTTGGATACAACTGGGTGCTTTTTTTCTCGCAGTGAATGCAGGAATGATTAATGTACTCGGCCTGGTGACGATCTTGCACCAGTCGGTATCTCACATGACGGGTAATGTCAGTATGTTAGCCATGGCCTTCATTGCATGGCAGCCGGCTACAATTATTTATTTGATTTTAGTGTTGCTCTGTTATGTGATTGGCTCATTTTATAGTGGGCTAATTCTAGGAAATAGTCACTTTAGCTTAACGCGACGTTATGGCGTCCCATTAAGCTTGGTGGCTTTTTTTATTGTCCTGTGTTGGCTGCTATTACCCTATTTTCCACGTTATGCTTTGCTTTGGGCATGCGTGGCGATGGGTGTACAAAATGCAATGGTCAGCCACTATAAAGGCACCATTATTCGTACCACACACCTCTCTGGTGTTTTGACGGACTTAGGTTTGGCTTTGGGTTATAAAGCTCGTGGACTTTCGGTTGAGTCTAAACGTGTGGTCTTACATTTATTAATTTTAGCGGGATTTATCGTCGGTGGCATACTTGCCAGTTGGCTTTATCCTTATTTAAAATTAAACGCATTCCTGATTCCTGCCGCACTCAGTTTAGTCATGAGCGCAGTATATTGGATCATCTATTTTCATTATCGACATATACACGATTAGTTGGAACGTACTATGGTTAAAAATGCATTACAGGCGCAACTGCTTAAAGCAGGTCTGGTCGATAATAAAAAGGCAAAAAAATTGTCTAAACAAGCCGTACATGAAAAACGTACCGGTGAAAGTAAAGATGCTGAAATCAAGGCGAAAATTGAGCAAGATCAGCAGCAAAAAATCGCAAAAGATCATGCTTTAGAGCAAGATCGTAAAGCAGTGTTGCAAGAAAAAGAATTAAAAGCTGCCATCATGCAAATGATTAATCAGCATAAAATTCGTGATACCGATGGCGAATCGACCTATCAATTTATCGATGATGCCAAGATCAAAAAGCTTTATATCAATCAGCAAATTTATAATGCCTTGGTTGCTGGCAGTCTTGTTATTGCACGGGAAAATAGCAACTATGCTTTTTTACCAAAAGAATTAGCCGACCGTATTAATGCGAAAATGGAAGGCTTTATTATTGTGAATAATTCTGAAGTGAATGAACAAACCACGGATGAAGAAGATCCGTATGCAGCTTATGTAATTCCTGATGATTTAATGTGGTAAGCACTTCAAATCGCCAATGAAGCTCCCGATTCGGGGGCTTTTTTTTATCAACATTAATCTTTTTCAGTCCATAAATATCGGTTATACCTTCAAAAAATCATTCCTTAGCACCCAATAAGTAACATTATGGACTATACATGTCGTAACTCCGTAAATTTTACGAGTATAAAATTGCTTATATAATCACCACAATTACAATAGTTTGATCATTAACCCTTTCATTTACTTCAATAAGAGTAGGATAATTTTGGAAAAATTTCAGTTCATTAAAAATATTCAAGATTGGTCAGATCAATACCCTTGGTTAGAAATGCTGACATCGCTCAGTTTCATTATTATTTTTGCCATCATTGCAAATTTTATCGCCAAGCAAATTGTGGTACGTGGTATTCGTAAGCTCGTGTCTAAAATGGCCTTTAGCCACAGTCAAATTTTGTCAGAACATAGTGTGATTAAACGCTTTGCCAACATTGTTCCAGCAATTGTAATCTTAAATGGCATAACCACAGTCCCACATTTATCTGTGAAGTTTATCTCAATCGTTCAAATGGCTTGTCAGGCCTTTATCTTCCTGACCATTGCTTTAGCCATTTCTGAATTACTAAATATTTTTAATCTGATTTATCAACGTAATCCAAAATCTAGAAACAAACCAATTAAAGGCTATTTGCAGTTGGTCAAATTGATCATCTTTTTGGTTTGTGGCCTAATGATCTTAGGTACTTTTCTGAAAAAAGATGTATTTACATTACTCGCAGGCTTCGGTGCTATGGCGGCTGTACTGATGTTGGTCTTCCAAAATACCATTTTGTCACTGGTCGCTTCGGTACAAATTTCTTCTTATGATATGGTGCGAATTGGTGACTGGATTGAAATGCCCTCGCTCAATGCGGATGGCGATGTCATTGATATGTCATTACATACTATTACCGTGCAGAACTTTGATAAGACCTTTACCACGATTCCAACCAATAAACTGGTGACTGACACCTTTAAAAACTGGCGTGGTATGGCACAGTCTGGTGTGCGCCGCATCAAACGCTCGCTTTATATTGATCAAAGCTCTATTCATTTCATGACTCAGGATGAGCAAAACAAACTCAAAGAATTTTTATTATTAGATCAATATCTTGATCATAAGCATGAAGAGCTTGCTCAGTTTAATCAGCAACTTTCAAATCAATCGAAATATAATCAGCGCCGTTTAACCAATCTTGGGACCTTTCGTGCCTATGTAGAATTCTACTTACAACAGCATTCAGGCATTGCCCAACACCAAACGATTTTGGTGCGTCAGTTACAACCCACGAGTGAGGGCATACCTTTAGAGATTTATGCTTTTAGTAAAACCATTGCATGGAAAGATTATGAAGCGATTCAATCTGATATCTTTGACCATCTGATTGCAATCACACCTGAGTTTGGTCTTAAAATCTATCAAGCCCCTTCTAGTGCCGATTTTAAAGCCCTCGTTCAACCAAATGTTGATAAAAGCTAAGACTTAATTGCGCATCTCCCCATGTATATTTGAAGAAGAAATTCTTTAGGTTAAAGAATTCACAATGTCGATTGAATATATATTGGGGGCGTTTTCTTTAAAAGCTATTCGACATCTGCTAGTGCTTGTTTATCGCGCAATGCAAGGATTTAGAGCAGGCTAGATAAATGCGCTGATCGTATAATTTCCTAAAAATATAATGCATCTGAAACAACTAAAAATAATTAACTGATGTTACGCACATAACAGTAATTTCACATTTTAAAAATGATTTTTAATTCTATTCGACGGAGTCTTACATCTAGGGGGTGAATAAAGGGATTAGCCTTCGGCTGGAGGTACTTTTGTTTTGGCAAAAGCACCCAAAACCATTGTCATCCGCAAAACTCGTTCACTAGCGTCAAATTATTCAAAGTATCGCAAAAACATTTTTGATTAGAAGAAGTGCTGTCTCAAACACTTGCGGATGACGTTACCGCGTATCATACTTTTATTTAAATCAAATTACGCTTCTGGTGTTACTGCGTAACATCAGTAATTAAAAAAACCCAAACAAATACTATACAAATGTAGACAATTTTAGATACTATTTGTTAACAGTTGCATAAAAACGCTTCTAAAATAGGAACTTGATCATGGAAGGCCCCAATCAACCTTCTCGGAAATCAGTTAAAAACGAATCACAATTACTCATAGAATCGATGAATCGCACTTCTGCCAAACATACGCTCATACAGGCAGAAGCATGTGACCTAGAGAATCGTGTTCGTATTGAGCGTGCTTTATCCGACCCGATTGCACGTATTCCGGCACAGTTTAAAAATGCTTATTACAAATTTTTGTACTACAACCAAAAAGACTATTTAAAGCAGGTCAACTACTTCGCCCAATTGGCATTTTTAATCTATTTTTGGGCAGATCGCTATGTTCTGCCTGACATAGAAGTACTGTCAGGTGTGATCCGTATCATTGCCATTATTGCTGCATTTGGTCTGAATTATGTTCTGTTTAAATATATCAGACAGATTAAATTGCTCGATTTGATTTTACCACTCGCCACTTGCCTTTCAGCGATACTCTGGTTTGAGATATTACTTCAGTCGCAAAATGAACTGGTTCATAGCTATCAATATGCTGCCATTATTTTGATTGTATTAGGTAATTTGAGTATACATGTACATTTTCGCCCTTCGATCATGACCTCTGCCATGATCTCGGCAGCGATACTTTTTGGTGCTTGGCGTATTAATGATTTTGGTGATTTTACGATATTTTTATTGGTTTATATTCCAGTGCTGTTGTTCAGTATGTATATCTGCTGGAACTCTACGCTAAACTCTCGTAAAACCTTTCTGAGAGCGCTGTTAGATGACTGGAACTTTCATACCCTGCGCAAAATTGCCCATACGGATGAATTAACCCAGTTAAGCAATCGTCGCCAATTTGTACATGCCGCCAATAAAAAAATCCAAGAAACCCCAATGACCGTCTGTACCAGTCTTTTGATTTTTGATGTCGATCATTTTAAAGCGATTAATGATCGATATGGACATGATGTCGGCGACCAAGTGTTATGCCAAATTGCTGAAATTGCGCGTAAAGAAATGCGTTTTTACGATATGTTGGCACGTTTTGGGGGTGAAGAATTTATTGTACTTTTGCCTTTTACCGTCCCAGAAGATGCATTAAAAATTGCTGAACGGTTAAGACATAAAATGGAACAACATCAGTTTTATATGGATAGTCAATTGGTGAAATTTTCGATCTCCATTGGTGTTTCAAAAATTGACCCTGACCACGCCAAACTCGATCAGTTAATTAAACAAGCCGATATTGCTTTATATGAAGCAAAACGCCAAGGTCGTAATCGGGTTGTACATTTTAATTTTATGAATTTTTGCAGCCAAGCTTTTTAATAAATAAACAAATCAAAATGGAGAAAAACCAGCGAATCCATTACACTCAGAGCGGAAGAAAGAAAGATTAATTACAGTAAAATTCTCAGGTTATCTGCATGCTTAAATGGTTTGAAAACTTAGTTGACGCTTATCCTGAACAGGACTTGAATAAACCATTGCCGACAAAATTTTTCCCCTTTGTATGGCAAGCTGCAACGGGTGTAAAAAAATACCTATTGATATTGGTACTCTGTACAGCTGGTGTAGCGAGTTTTGAAGCACTGCTTTATGCCAAAATTGGTGAATTAGTCAATTGGATCAGTAAGTCTCAACCTGAAACCTTTTTACAGCAGCACCAGACCAATCTGACCATTTTAAGCTTTATTTTATTGGCAAATATCTTCTTTTCTTGCCTTCAAACCATTATTAAACATCAGATTTTATATAGCACCTTTCCAATGCGTCTACGTTGGAGATTTCATAACTTATTACTGAAACAAAGTTTAGATTTCTTCCACAACGACTTTGCAGGTCGTTTATCTGCCAAAGTCATGCAAACTTCACTGGCTGTACGTGAGTTTTGGATTATTCTTGGGGATATGTTGGCCTATGTCTTCATTTACCTGATTTCGATCACCGTCATTTTAGGTGCTATATCGCCACTGTTGATTGTTCCGTTATTACTTTGGCTGGCTTTATTTATTGGTTCTGCATGCTATTTCATCCCCAAATTGAGCAAAATTTCAAATGAACAAGCCAATGCACGCGCAGTAATGACTGGTCGTGTCACCGATGCTTACACTAATATTCAAACGGTAAAATTATTTGCCCATGCGGGCCGCGAAAGCCAATATGCCAAAGCCTCAATGAAAGAATTTATGGTGACGGTGTATAAGCAAATGCGTCTTGCAGCAAAATACAACATCGCGACGAATTTGCTGATCATTGTTTTATATGGTGGCGTACTTGGAACAGCCGTTTGGCTTTGGATGGATGGTCAAGCTGAGCTTGGGGTCATTGCAGCAGCGACCGCTATGATTTTAAAACTCAGTAGTATTTCCGAGTTTATGATGTGGCAAACGTCTGCCCTATTTGAAAATGTCGGGACCATTCAAGATGGGATGAAAACCATGGGCCGCCCAATTCATATTCAAGACAAAGCTGATGCAACCGACTTAAAAGTACCGCAAGGCGAAATTAAATTTGAGGACGTCAGTTTTGCTTATAATGATAAAAATGTCATCGATCAATTTAATTTAACCATTCGACCAGGTGAAAAAATCGGTATTGTCGGGCGTTCGGGTGCCGGAAAATCAACATTAATTCAACTTTTACTCCACTTTTACGATATCAACCATGGTCGTATTTCGATTGATGGCCAAAATATAGAAGATATTACTCAAGATAGCTTAAGAAAAAATATTGCATTGGTGACCCAAGACACCTCGTTATTGCATCGTACAGTTGAAGAAAATATTAAATATGGTCGCCCGAATGCAACCGATGAAGAAATGTATGATGCAGTGCGTAAAGCGAAAGCTGACGAATTCATTCCTCAATTGATCGATTTACGTGGCCAACGTGGCTATGACGCATTTGTCGGTGAACGTGGCGTAAAATTATCAGGTGGTCAGCGTCAACGTATTGCGATTGCTCGGGTATTTTTAAAAGACGCACCGATTTTAATTTTAGATGAAGCCACAAGTGCGCTCGATTCAGAAGTCGAAGCCGCGATTCAATCGAGTTTAGATGATTTGATGCAAGGCAAAACTGTGATTGCCATTGCGCATCGACTTTCAACCATTGCGCAAATGGATCGCTTGATTGTCTTGGATCAAGGACGTATTGCTGAGCAAGGCACCCACGAAGAGCTTGTTGCTTTGAATGGTATTTATGCACACTTGTGGCAGCGTCAAACCGGTGGATTTTTAATAGAACAACATAAAGTAGAATCAAAGGAAGATGAAAATGCTGTATCTGGAAGACCTTAAAGTTGGTGATCACTTTAGCAGTCGTGAATATGAAATGACTGTTGAAGAAATCAAGCAATTTGCCAACGCTTATGATCCTCAGGAATTTCATACAGATGAAGTCAAAGCCCAACAGCACCCGATCTTTCAAGGATTAGCGGCAAGTGGTTGGCATACCGCTGCTGTAACGATGCGCTTATGGACTGAATGTTTCCCTGTGGCTTATGGCTTAATTGGCTCTGAGTCAAGTCTGCGTTGGCCATGCCCAACACGTCCGGGAGATAAAATTCGTGTAGAAGTTGAAATATCTGCAATTACTCCGTCGAAAAGTAAGACAGACCGCGGCATTGTGACCTATGTTACGCAAGCGCTTAATCAGCACAATGACGTTCTTTATATGTCTACGACCAAAATTGTGGTCTTTTCCAAAGATTTTAAACCGAATTAATCCTTAACGGCCTACTTTACAACGCTAAGGTAGGCCGCTATAAATAGTTGAGCCTAGTCAGTTTGTCCAACAATTTTTGTGGGATACAACACGGAATCATGCCAATATAACCTTGAACAGAAGAAAAACCCGCATTGCAACGGAACGCTATGAAAACAATTAATTCCCGTCAGGATCAGGGTATTCCCGGAGTGTATGGATTGCTCCTTTTAGATGTGGTCTCTCGATGGGGCTACACTGCAGAAACATTATTTAGTCCCTTCGGATTAAACAGCGAACAATTGGCTGAACCAGATTTCCGTATTCCAACACCCATCGCCAATCAATTGGTAGAGCACGCACTACGTTTAACTGGTGAGCCAACATTAGGTTTTCATTTAGGCAACCAAATGCGCATCTCGATTCATGGTTTTATTGGCTATGCCATCATGACGGCGAAGGACATAACCGATGCCTTAGTCTTGGCAAACCGTTTTATTCAGCTACGCATGCCCTTTTTACAGCTTTTTTTCTCGACTTTTGGAACCAAAGCGACTGTTCAACTACAAACCGACGTTACGATAGAGCCTTTACGTACTGAGATTTCAATTGCCTTAATTTTTGGCATGATCAGCATGGGCAAAGCAATTACCGGTGTGGATTATTCTGCTGGTGAAATTGATTTTGATTTCCCTCAACCTGAAGGTTTTGAGCGGTTTATTGCCAAATATCCACGGCACCAATTTAGATTTGATCAGCCACACCTTTTACTCAGTTTTGATAAGCAATATTTAACCAATAAATTGGTCCATGCAGACCCGATTGCCAGTCAAATCGCGATTAATCAATGTGAAGCTGAACTCTCCGCTTTGGGCGAACGTCACCGTATTGCCATGCGCGTTCGTGACATTTTAACCAACTCCGAGCAGCACTATTTAAGTATCGAAAGTGTTGCTGAACGGCTACACATGTCCGATCGAACCTTAAAACGCCAACTTGCTGCTGAAGGTACCTCATTTTCAACGTTAGTCGACGAAGTTCGTTACCGTCATGCCACATCGCTCCTGTCACGGACTGACTTTACCTTAGAGCAAATTGCTGATGAATTGGGCTATAGCGATGTTGCCAATTTTAGCCGTGCATTTAAACGCTGGAGTGGTCGTAGCCCAAGCAATTGGCGTAAAGATCCGTACTTATAAGTCTTTTGTTTTACTTAAAAAGCATGTATAACTCATGCCAAAAATGAATTTAATGGATTTAAGGAGTTATCAATGAATCATCCTTCAGATTTAAAGTACGCAAGTACACATGAATGGGTGCGAATTGAAGGTGACCTTGTTGTTACAGGCATTTCTGATCATGCACAAGACGCATTGGGTGATTTAGTTTATGTTGAAGCACCAGATGTGGGTCAACATATCACTGCTGGCGAACAAGCGGGTGTGGTTGAGTCGGTAAAAACCGCTTCTGATATTCATGCTCCAGTTTCTGGTGTAGTTGTTGAAGTCAATCCGGACCTTGAAGATGATCCAGATTTTGTAAACGATGCGCCTTATAGCAAAGGCTGGATTTATAAAATTAAACCAGACAATATCGCTGATGTAGATGCTTTGTTGACAAGCGAGCAATACGAAGCTGGTCTGTAAATATTTCTAATATCAAAAAAATCAGCCCTCAGGCTGATTTTTTTATTTCAATATGATAGCTGAATTGGCTTATATACCATTTGCATAAATATCCAGCTTATATTTCTTCCGAAGCTTCGGTACTTTCAGGTTCTTCTTTCTTTTCTTCAACCATACTAAAAGATTGCGCAGCCGCTGAAGTACCATTTGCACGTGAACTTTTCAGTTTAATTTGCAAACGTAATTCATTAGTTGAATCGGCATTTCTTAAAGCTTCTTCATAAGAAATAGCGCCGTCATTATATAAATCAAATAAAGCTTGGTCGAAAGTTTGCATCCCAAGTTCACGAGATTTTGCCATAATCGCTTTTAGTTCATGAAACTCACCTTTCAAAATCAAATCTGAAATGAGCGGCGTATTTAACATAATTTCAACGGCTGCACGGCGTCCTTTACCATCTTCAGTCCGGATTAATCGCTGAGAAACAATCGCTTTCATATTGCTCGATAAATCCATAAGCAATTGATTTCTTCGCTCTTCTGGGAAGAAGTTAATGATTCGATCTAGGGTTTGATTGGCGTTATTTGAATGTAGCGTACCTAAACATAAATGTCCTGTTTCAGCAAAGGCAATTGCATGTTCCATAGTCTCGGTGTCACGAATTTCACCAATTAAAATCACGTCTGGTGCTTGTCGCAAGGTATTTTTTAAAGCGTTATGCCACGAATGACTGTCTACACCGACTTCACGATGCGTAATCATTGATTTTTTATGCTTATGCACATATTCCACTGGGTCTTCAACAGTGATGATATGCCCTGCGCTGTTTTCATTTCGATAATCAATCAGCGCCGCTAAAGAGGTTGATTTTCCTGAACCTGTACCTCCAACCACTAAAACTAAACCACGTTTTTCCATAATCACGTGCTTAAGCGAAGCCGGTAATTTAAGCTTTTCAAAATTTGGAATTTCTGCCGTAATGGTACGAATGACCATACCCACATGTAACTGTTGCTGAAATACATTGACACGAAAACGCGAAACGTTTGGCACACTAATCGCAAAGTTACATTCTAGTTCTGTTTCAAACTCTTTGCGCTGCTTCTCATTCATCAAACTATAGGCGAAAAGCTTTGTTTTCTCAGCATCAAGTTCTTGCTGTCCAAAGGGTTTCATCATGCCTTGATGTTTAATACTTGGTGGAAAATCTGCCGTAATAAATAAATCAGAACCACCATATTCAACCACTTTGGTTAACATGTGGAACATAAAACGGCGTGCTTCTTCCAGCAATTCAGCAGTGTACATCAACTTCCCCAATATAAAATTTCAAACACCCAAGCACAGATTGTCATTATTTCTGGCGCTGTATTGAGCTTAGACATTATTGTGCATAAAAAATTTGATTCACTCAAACATAAAACACTGAATTATCAGTATATATTTTAAAATATAGGCCATATTTCAATTTTTGTATTGAAGTAAGCAACAAAGGATTTTTCAAAATAAAAGCCTTAGAACAATCAATGTTCTAAGGCTTTGGGGTAAATCAATTCAGACTGAGTATGCTCTGGATTGTTAAGCACTACGTTTAATTTGTGATGCACGAAGTTCATTCGTAACCTGTTGAATCAAAGCAATGGTCTTATCCCAACCTAAGCATCCATCTGTTATAGATTGACCATAAATCATGTCACAACTAATTTTTTGATTTCCGTCCACCAAATGACTTTCCAACATCACGCCACGCACTTGGGTATGCTCACGCTCCGCTACAATAGTGCGTAATACTTCAGGTTGCTTCATTGGGTCTTTATGGCTATTACCATGACTACAATCGATCACTAAAGCCGGTAAATCGCCTTTTACTTTACTACGAATTTTGTCTATTTCAGCCAAACTATAATTTGGACCTGTATTGGAGCCACGTAAAATCAAATGTGCTTGTGGGTTGCCAACAGATTCTAAAATACACGGTAAGCCGGCTTGACTCATACCTAAGAACTGGTGTGGATGGGATGCAGATTGAATGGCATCTAGAGCAATTTGGATTGAGCCATCTGTTCCGTTTTTGAAACCAATACTGTATGGCATATGACTCGAGATTTCACGATGAATTTGTGATTCGCTGGTACGCGCACCGATTGCACCCCAAGCCAAAAGGTCATCAAAATAACCCGTCGCCATTGGGCTTAAAATTTCAGAGGCAATTGGCAAACCCATTTCAATAATTTGTAAGTACAGCTCACGTGATTTTTCTAAGCCCAACTGCATATTAGATGAACCATCTAAACTTGGGTCATACATATAGCCTTTCCAGCCCACTGTAGTACGTGGTTTCTCAATGTATGCGCGCATCACAAGAAAAATTTGATCTGAAACTTGTGTCTGTAATTGTTTTAATTTTTCGGCATATTCCAAAGCAGCAATTGGATCATGAATTGAACATGGGCCTGTAATAATCATTAGACGCGGATCTTGACCCGTCAAAATATTTTGAATCGTTACACGATGTGCAGCAATTTGTTCCGCTGATTGAGCAGATAAAGGTAATTGTTGTTTCAGTTGATGAGGCAAGCTCAAAAGTATTTCTTTCGACTGCGTAGATTTCTGTTGAATTTCTGAATTTTGAGTTTGTTGTAAAGCTGTATTTAGCGCATTCATTGGTTTTATTCCTTTGGACTGTGTACACAAACAGTCCGATCTTTTATCTGAGCGTTATGGGACTTTGGGACTTCAAGGCTTTAGACATAGACTGACTAAAGTAAAACCAATAACCGTTGCTAAAATATGAATTTTTTACTGTAAACATGAGATTTCTCCAAAAATATTATAAAAATCAAGACATAAAAAAACCTGATCAGGGTTGCCGATCAGGTATAAACTTGGTGGGCAACCTTTTTCATGCCCGAACGCGTTCAGGCAATTATCTAAACTGCCAAAAGTAATAATATGCGTTTGAGATTAAAGGTTGCTTTAACATCTTGATTTCATCAAAAAGTATCTATCTGAAAACCAAAATACGCTGTATTCATCGGTTTGACAATAGTTTTTTGCTATTTTGTTGTATTAAATAACTCTGCTGTCAATTATTGCGACCTATTTTTAAAATTTGATGTATTGATTAATAAATAAACATTTATTAGACTGCACAACATTATTCCGCAGTTTCAACCTTTTTTCATTTATTTTTTAATTCGAGTATTTGCCAATGAAGTAAGCCCTGTTTTTTCATCATCAAATCCATTTTTTTGATGTGCAAACACATGGCTAATGACTTTGACTGCATTTTCTCAAATATTGTCTTTTTTATAAAATAAAATTAGTTATTTGTATTGCGCATCTTTGCTATTGCAAGGTGCATCTATGACTCAAACAGCTTGTACAATTTCCCAATTAAGCTTGGAATTTCCCTCTAAAACACTTTTTAAAAACCTGAAATTTAACCTCAATCAACAGCAGCTTTCGGCATGTATTGGTCGCAATGGTTTAGGAAAGTCCTGCATCCTTAAAATCTTACATGAACAAAATCTGAAAGATCTCCCCTATGAAGGTGAAATTTCATGGAATGTACCACATGCCTATTTATCACAATTTTCTCGGCTAGAAGCTGACACGATTGCTTCTGCACTCGGTGTGGAAGATTTATTTAGCGCATTTCAACGTATCGAAATAGGCAATGCCAGTTTTGAAGACTTTGAGCTGACTGAAAACCAGTGGCACCGTCCTGCATTATGGCAGCAACAACTTAAGCAGACGTCACTTCCGACAGATTTAAATTTCCCTGTCGCTCAGCTGAGTGAGGGTCAAAAAACCAAATTGGCTTTGTGTGCATTATTTTTAAAAACCGACCATTATTTACTTTTGGATGAACCTAGTAACCATTTAGATGCATCCTCACGCTTATGGCTCATCGATCGTTTAGAAAACCATCCTGCCGGTGCATTTATTGTCAGTCATGATCGAGAGTTACTGCAACATGTAGAGCATATCTATGCTTTAAATGAGTTTGGACTCACACATGTTACTGGTAACTATGAAGACTACTTTCAACAAAATGATCTGCAAAATAAAGCCTTACAGCGTAATGCTTTACAGCATCAGCGTGAGTTAAAACAACTCAAATTACAGCAACACGAAACACAGATGAAAGCGCAAAAACGAGAACAACAAGGGCGTGTCCTACGCAAGTCAAGCACCCAAGCCAAAGTGTTACTCGATTTAAAAAAGGAACAAGCCGGTCAAAGCCTCGCTTCAGTTCAAACGCAACAGCAGAAGCAATTGGAAGAAAAGAGATCTCAACTGATTCAGTCACAGCAACAACTTGAGCATGTCAAAGAGCAGCAATTCGTTTTTCAACATCACGCTGAAAAAACAGGAGAAATCTTAAGAGTTAAACATTTTCATCGCAAAACATCTCAGCACCAGCCTTTCGACTTGGCCTTACAGGCAGGTGAAAAAATTCATTTAAAAGGAAAAAATGGTATTGGTAAATCTACATTTCTAAAGTATTTGAGTCAGACCACATCACAGTCTAGCCATGAAACGTTTTTGTCTGTGCATACCCTGTATTTAGATCAAAACTTGAGTAATTTATCACCTGAACTGAGTGTTTTGGACAATTTGGCAAAGTTTAATCCTGAGGTTTCGTCAACGGAATGGCGTAATCAACTCGGTCAACTTAGAATCCGTAGTCAAAAAGCGGAACTGCCATTTCACTGTTTAAGTGGTGGTGAGCGTTTAAAAGTAACCTTGTTGGGCTTAAATTATTTAACACCGAATATTGAGCTTTTATTGTTAGATGAACCTGAAAATCACTTAGATATAGAGTCTAGAATGTTATTGGCTCAAGCCATTCAGCATTATACAGGTGCGGTGATCCTCGTTTCACATGATGCATATTTTGTAGAATCTTGTGGCATTCAGAATAGCGTGCAATTTGTTGAATAACTCTCGCTCGCTAGATATATCTAAAAAAGCCAAAGTAGATGAACGCTACTTTGGCGAATTTAATGCTTTAGAAATCATCCATTGGAAGCATTAAGGGCAATATTGCTAAACAATACTGTATTTTAACACCCGATTTTCTTCATGATTTTTTGTTTAAGGCGCTGCTGAAGTGTAGCTGAACGTTCCTTAAGCTCGGCACGCCAGTCATTCGGCACTGAGCATTTCGCGAGGCGAACCCAAACGCTGGCAAACTGTTTGATGAAACTGGCTTCATTATAGTGAATACCATATTCCTCACAAAGTGCTTTAATTTTAGGTGCGGCTTCTGCATAGCGGTTTGCAGGCATATCAGGGAATAAATGGTGTTCAATTTGGTGACTCAAATTACCACTGAGTATATGTAACCATTGCGTTCCACTAAAATTACTTGAGCCACGAATTTGACGGAGATACCATTCTGCTCGAGTTTCATTTTCGGTATTGTCCATCTCAAAGTTTTCCGCATCTTCAGTAAAATGTCCATTAAAAATGACAGCGGAAGTCCATAAGCTACGAATCACGTTGGCTACAGCATTTCCTGCAAATACAGGAATCGCATTGGGACCTGCAATAAGCGGGAAAAATACATAATCTTTAATCACTTGGCGCTTAATTTTCTGACGTACATCGGCCGCTTCATGCCATACATCTTTCCAAGTTTTGGTTTTATACGCAATAACATCTTCTAAATGTAAACGTTGAATGCCGACATACCACTCAAAGAAAACCATGAGTTGGGCAGCCAGTGGAATATTAAAAAGGAAACGTGGCTCCCACTTTTGCGATTCACTCACACGGATTAAGCCATAGCCGACATCATGGTCCATCCCCACAATATTAGTATAGGTATGATGCACATAGTTATGGGTATATTTCCAGTCTTGGCCTGTGGCAATGGTATCCCAATCATAGTTAGCACCATTTAAGCTTGGGTCATTTAACCAATCAAACTGACCATGCATCACATTATGACCGAGTTCCATGTTCTCTACGACTTTAGAAATACCCAATAAACCAGTACCCAGTAACCACACTGGTGGAATCCAACCTGCAAACATCAACATGCCACGAGAAGCAATCTCGCTATGACGGACAAAATTGCGAATTTTATAAATATACGCTGCATCTTTTTCACCTACACTCTGCATGATTTCACGGCGAATTTGCTCAACTTTTTCGCCAAATTCAGCAGTTTGTTCGGGTGATAAATAACGTGACTTACTATTCGGACTAATATATATCGATTGATTCATGATGATGCCCCTGATTTGTTTTTATGCGGCTTGGGTTAGAGTTGAATACGTACAGGTGAAATTGCCTGAGAGACACATAATTTGATTTGTGTGTTATTCGCATGATCCATTTCGCCAGTGAGTAAGTTTTTCACTGAACCCTGTAATTTGGTACACGAACAGGTATTACAAATACCCATCCGACAGCCATGCGCAGGTTTTAAACCGGCTTTTTCAGCACTTTCCAGTAAATTTCCCTCTGCCAAAAAATCTTGCTGGGCTAAACTAAAAGTAACAGGTTGAGCAGGTACTGAATCATCAGCAATCATCTGAAAATATTCAGTATTTAAATATTCTGAAAGCCTTAACTCACGATACAATTGCTCAATGCTTTGCATCATTGGCGTTGCACCACAGGCATAGCAATCTCGCAGCTTAAAATCAGGGACCATGTGATTTAGCACCTCTGGTGTGATATGCAATTTGGTTTTCAGCGTATTAATCCCATGTAAATGTGCATGGTTAGATTGCTTCGCCAGTTGAATCAATTCATCCAAATAAGCATCATCTCGATTGAAATAAATCAGGTCAACCGTACGCCCAAGCTGAATTGCTTGTTTAAACAAAGCCATGATTGAGGTAATGCCACTACCAGAAGCAAGCAGCAAAATTGGTCGATCCGAATTTAGCTTTAAGCCAAACTCACCTTGCGGTTGCGATAATTCAACAACCTCACCTTTTTTTGAATGAGTTAAGCAGTTGGACACTTTGCCTTGTTGTTTGACTGCGATTACTACATGACCAGATGTATTGATTTCGACGATGCTATAGCTACGTTGATGCCGTACACCATCCTTTACAACTGTCACCAGAACACATTGGCCTGGTCGATAATTTTCTGCATTAAAGTTGTGATTCGCTAAAAAACTCAGTTCATAAAACCCGATCCCCACACAACGTGATTTGACTAATTGTGCTTTTACACGTTTGTAGGCCCAAATTGCATCAAATTTTTCTGCAATAAAATCAATAAAATCTTCCCGAATCCACTCAGGCTTGTAACTTGTAGTTGTCATTTTTTGCCTCGGATAATGCATTAATATACATTTGTTTTTTAAATTATGCTTACATTAAGTTTAGTGCTAATTCCCCACCATGTGAATTCGGGACAAAATCTATCATTTGGCATTTTTTATCATTTTATGTCTAACAATCTGTCACTTTTTGCAAATCCTAATTTGACGTTTTGATTTTTTATAACGACACAAATAAAAAAAACTAGGCCAAAGCCTAGTTTTTAAAAAAGTGAAAATTAACGCATTAATATTTAAATGATTAGTCGTTTAATCAAAAATATTTAAATCAATGTTTAATCTTCAAAATGTACAACAGAGCGAATTGATTTACCTTCATGCATTAAATCAAAGGCTTCATTGATTTTATCCAGCCCCATGGTATGGGTCACGAATGGTTCAAGTTTGATCTCGCCTGACATGGCTTCTTCTACCATACCCGGTAATTGTGAACGACCTTTAACACCACCGAAAGCAGTGCCTTTCCAAGTACGACCTGTAACCAATTGGAATGGACGGGTTGAAATTTCTTGACCTGCACCTGCCACACCAATAATCACAGATTGCCCCCAACCACGGTGAGCACATTCCAAAGCAGAGCGCATCACATTGGTATTGCCAATACATTCAAATGAATGGTCGACGCCCCAACCCGTCATTTCTACAATCACTTCTTGAACTGGACGATCATAATCTTTTGGATTAACAAAATCTGTAGCGCCAAATTCTTCAGCCAGTTTGAATTTGTCAGGATTGGTATCTACCGCAATGATACGACCTGCTTTGGCTTTTTTAGCACCTTGTACCACAGCCAAACCAATTCCGCCTAAACCAAAGACTGCAACTGAGTCACCTTCCTGAACTTTAGCGGTATTTTTAACTGCACCTAAGCCTGTAGTTACGCCGCAACCCAACAAACATACATGTTCGTGGTTCGCTTCAGGGTTAATTTTTGCCAAAGACACTTCTGCAACCACTGTATATTCTGAGAATGTTGAACAGCCCATATAGTGATAAATCGGCTGACCATTATACGAAAAACGTGTTGTGCCATCTGGCATTAAACCTTTCCCTTGTGTTGCTCGAACAGATACACAAAGATTTGTTTTACCCGATTTACAGAATAAACATTCACCACATTCTGCAGTATAAAGTGGAATAACATGATCACCTGGTTGCACTGAAGTCACACCTTCACCGACTTCAACCACAACACCTGCACCTTCATGCCCTAAAATTGCTGGAAATACGCCTTCAGGATCATCACCCGACAATGTAAATGCATCTGTATGACACACACCTGTATGGCTAATTTTGACTAAAACCTCACCTGCTTTAGGTGGAGCCACATCAATTTCCACAATTTCTAAAGGCTGACCCGGTCCAAAAGCAACGGCTGCACGTGATTTCATGTCTAAAAACATCCTGTATGGCTTATATTAACAGATGAGTTACAGTAACCTCTTTTTAAGCCTAGATACAACCTTAAAACATGATGTTATGATGAATTTTTCAAGGAATGATTAATGCTATTCGAATGATACAATTACGTGAAATAAGTTGTACTGTCGGTTTAACTGTTTCGATCAGCCTATTAACTGGATGCAGCTTACCTAGCAATCAGTCAAAAAAAGATGTCCCTATACAATCGCATGCAGACAAATGGATTACATCAGCTACAGACTTAGAAAAATTACAACAAAAACAAACGGCTTATTTAGCCTTAGATGATGCCTTCTTAAGCATTGCTTCTCGCCTACATTTGATTCGAAATGCAAAATACACCATCGATTTGCAATATTATATTTGGGAAAATGATGCTATTGGGCATCTGATGTTTCAAGAGTTACTGCATGCCGCTGACCGAGGGGTAAAAGTAAGGCTATTAATTGATGATCAAAACGGGACGAAACTCGATCCGACCTTACAATCCCTTTCAGCCCATCCCAACATTTCTATCAAACTATTTAATCCATATAAATTCAGAAAATTACGTGCCATTGATTATGCATTTCGCTTAAAGCACATTAACCATCGTATGCATAATAAATTAATTATTGCCGATGGTTTTATGGGCGTAACTGGCGGTCGTAACATCAGTAATGAATATTTTGATGCCAGTGAAAGTTTTCAATTTACAGATTTGGACATCCTTTTCTATGGGGAAGCCATTCAGCAAGCCAATCAGGTGTTTTTGAACTTTTGGAATGATGATTTAAGTTATTCTGTCCAGCAATGGATTGGTGCAGGTACAAAAGAAGAATTAAATCAATTAAGACAAACGTACCAAGAAAACTCTACAACGTTGACTAAAGATCAGCAGCGTATTAACTATGCACAGCAACAACTGGCGGCTCAGCTTAAACTAAGACCGGTGAATTGGGCCGAAGCACATTTCATTGCGGATAGTCCGAATAAAATTCGTGGTGAGGCTAAAGAGCAAGAATTAATTTATAACCAATTTGCGACCTTGATGGGACAGCCCAAGGAACGCATGGAATTGGTTTCAGCTTATTTTGTTCCCATGCAACAAGGAACTGACTTTCTAACGGGTCTTGCAGGTAAAAATGTAAAAGTCCGTGTGTTAACCAATTCATTTTTAGCCAATGACGTCGCTGTCGTTCATGCGTTTTATCAAAAATATCGCAAAGACTTACTCGAATACGGCGTGAAACTATATGAATTTAAACCTTATATAGAGCGTTCAAAACGCACATGGTATGAGGTCATAACTGGAAATATCATCCCTGCAAAAGGCAAAAATGCCTCTAGTTTGCATGCAAAATTTTTCGATATCGACGGAATGGTGTTTATTGGATCATTTAACTTTGATCCACGTTCCGCAAATTTAAATTCGGAAGTTGGCCTTGTCGTTAAGTCTGATCGATTACAAAACGATATTTCTGCCGCATTAAACCAATATTTACCGCAAATTGCGTATGAATTAAAACTGGATGAAAACGGCGAAATCATTTGGTTAGAGCATCAAAAAAATGGAAAAACCAAAACCTATACCCATGAACCTGAAACAACTCGATTCCAACGATTTAGTATAAAAGCAGTGTCATACCTCCCGATTGAATGGATGATGTAATGACAACGTACTGCTAAATGATTGAATTGCCCTCGTCGAGGCTATTTATTGAAATAATCTGATAAGTTCGATCAAGTCAAAAACGGTCTTAGTCTGTCTCGTTCATATGAGTGCTGGCTTTTGAAAAGAACCAAACCATTGACTTCACCCAGACATTCCACTTGGCCATAATTGGCTGCTTTCAGCGCGGCTAAATGTTCCTCAACTGACATATACAACTCATGATTTTGCTGTGCATGTGGTGCATATAAATGATCACATACAAAATACACGCCTTGTGTGTTTAACAACGTTTTTACAGTCCGATGAAACTCTGCTGCATACGCCTTATGCCTCAATTCATGTAAGGCCTGATGAATAATAATCACATCAAAGGTGCTGTTTTGATTGAAGTGAAGTGATTCTTCCCAAGCAGATTGTTTGAAATCCCCTGTTATAAAATTACATTTTAAGCGTTGCGCTGCACTTAGTTTTCCTTTTGCCAAGTCATGCATAGCTTCGGAAAAATCAAATGCTGTGTAATCTATATTTGGACAATGATTGATTAAAAACTCTGCCAAATAGCCTGGGCCTGAACCGAGTTCAAGCACGTGCGCATTCGGGTTTAAAGCCAAAATAGAGTCGACATACATTTGAAAGATGTCATAACGCCACGGTCGTTTAAGATTCACTTCAGCGGCCCATTGTTTAGCTTCGATTGGATCTTTTAAGTCTATAGGGCTGGGCACATCGTTTATGTGTATATTATTTTCGCAATGCATTTTTCTTAGACTTAATTTAGATAGATTGAATGCTATTTATACATAAAATATCTCAATAAAAGCAAAGGTTTTACTCATACTTGATGATGCTTTAACATCCACCTCTTATTTTGTTTTATCTCCCTCTAAAGTTTTCTAATGCAATTTTTTGATTTAAGCCGCCAATTTAATTTAAGTGATATTTTAACGCCTTTTACAACGCTCTCTGACCTTGGTCATCAAGAATGGTTTTTGTCGAAAGTTCGGGTTGAGCATGACTGCTTATCTGACAATGACATGATTGAAGGCCAAGCTGTACTTAAATCTAATCACAATATCCAAATTGAGTTGGAATGGTTAATTCAAGATACAGGTCATGAATTACAGCTTTTATTTAAAGGCATTGAAACTGCAGCTAGCGAAGAAACTTTGGTGATCGTCAAAGGTGCGCAAATTGTAGATGATGCAAACAAAAAAGTTTCATCTCAGACACTGAGTTTATGGATCGATGGCACTTTACTACCTATGCTGCCTCATATTCGCAAAGAAATTAAAGCGCGTTTAAACCTTTGGGATTATGTTGAATATGATGGCTAAGGAATTGGTGTTTATCCATTATTAAGATGCCACCTTTTAATCATTGAATGTTTGCCTGTTTAAATGAGACATAAATTTCAAGGTATCTCACAATAACGCAAACTTCCCTAAAGTAAGCCTATATCTTTAAATAAGCTTTGATAGGCTTCGGCTTTTTTTTCCAGTGCTAGTGGATAAGCTCTAGATGATGATGGCATACGGTATAAAGTCAAATCTCTGCCTGCAAATTCGGTATGAACAGCATGCCCAATGTGTGGTTTTTCCGTATTTTCTGGCATAGAGAGCATTAAAGTATCAGTCGCTTTGTCTCCTGTCGTCATAATACTATGGCAATTAGGCATCTGCGTAAGAAGCTTCGCAATGTCGGTTGGCTGATAGATATGTAAAAACTTGTCTGATGCATTGCCTTTCAAACGAATCACTTGATAGGCCGTATCAAAAATGCCTATGCCTGTTTCATTTAGAAAATCTCGAATGAGCTGTTCTTTAAAAGTTTTGCTCTCTAGATTGAGAAAATGATTTTTATCCTGAAAAAAACATAGGCCAAAGATTTTCCACATGTCATTTTGGAAATTTGGATAATAAAAATCCATCTTCCAGCGGGTTTTTGGAGGTGGAAAACTCCCTAACATCAAGAGTTTCCCATTTGATGGCAAAAATGGCGCTAAAGGATGTGTTTCGATTTGCGGATTCACGCCTGAAATATCTTTGCTCATGTAAATTTAACTTCGCCCAGTGGTTGAATCATAAAATGTCTATGAAAATTGTTCAGTGATTTGTTTTGCTATTTTTTCAGCCCATAACTGATAAATTTCTTTGCTCGGGTGAAAGCCGTCTTTTGCCATTTGTAAATTTTTTTCACGATATTCTTGTAAATCGTATTCAATTAGCCTCGTATTAGGCTTTGTTTTAATAAAATTTTTTAACAGCGCATTCATCTTCTGAGAATATTGTCCAAACAGCCATGACAATGGAAACGGTAAAGCTGGAAACTCATCCATTGGTGGCACACCTGAAATGATCAATAGCTGTGGTTGAAACTTTTCCTCGACAGTTTGATATAAACGCTGCTGGAGCTTCAACCACTGGTCTGGTTGTTTTAATGCTGTGACATCATTGACACCAACAGAGCTGATCACGACATCAAAGTTCTGCGTTGTGACATTATCCAAAGCATTGATGATTTGCTGGCTGTTAAGCCCCGTTGTGGCTTCAAGGCAAAAGTGAACTTGATAATCAGGCGATAAAATTTTAAGCAATTGTCCCAATAGCGCATCTGACTGATGCTCGACGCCGACACCTGCTGCTGCTGAATCACCTAGTATTAATAGCGATAATGGTCGATTACCCTGACCACTCATCCCACAACGTTCTCCCATCGGTTCTGCTAAACGTGGGGTATTTTTTTTCACACGGTAACCTTGGATCAGTAACGCAGGTAACAGCAGCAGTGTTGATACTTTGAGTAGCATAATATTTGGGTAATGAATTAAAGCTTGTCGTCTTCATTATTTTAAATAGTTTAAGAAACAAAGCATTGACTCTATTGTTATTTTTCTACATTTTCTTTTGTTAAAAGCATCATTCTGCGGCATATTGCTAGTTTTTTATATTAATAATGATTATCATTTATTGGTTTTCATCCTACCTATTTTATTATTTCAATGAAAAAACTTTCCCCACTTTTTTTAGCTTGCTCTATTAGCATTGCTGTTTCTTCTGCTTTTGCCCAAACTCAAAATTCACCCGCTTTAACCGATACAATAGAAAAAAACATTTCCCCTATGCTGCTGCATGTGAAGATGTTAAAGCGCGAAGCCAAATATTATTAAACCTACAACATCAGTTAGATCAAAATCCAAAACAACATGCTCAAATTCTCGAAGATTTTTGGAAGCGTGTAGAGCTTATGGGTACACCAATCATTGAAAACTATGATGAAAAACATGACCGTATAATTTTTTTATGGAAAGGTGCGCAGCATAATGTTCGCCTTATTGGTGGCCCAAGTAATGACCATGAATGGTTAACACGCCTACCAAATACCGATATTTGGTTTAAAGAATCGATTATTGATCATCGTTATATTGGCAGTTATAGCTTTGCTGTCGATTTACCGAACTTAGAAGGCTATCTGTCAAATTATTGTCCGCATCTGAATCCTAAACTTAAAGAATCAAGAATGCAGCGTCGTGCTGTGATACAGGTACAACGGATTGATCCTTTCAATAAAAAGACTTATCTCGCAAGTGATGACACGTCAGGCTTGCGTAATGAAAATTTAGTGGCGCTTAAAGATGCCCCGCCTTTTATTGATTCAAAACAATATCCAAATGTGAAACAGCCCCAATTACAAGAGTTTGTTCTAGACAGCAAAATTTTGAATAACTCACGTAAAATCCAAATTTACCAATCTAAAGCTAAGAAAAATCAAAGCTATATCACCGCTATATTTTTTGATGCTCAGCAATATAACGAGTTGCTGAATGTGCCAAAGGCATTAGATATATTAGTTGAGCAAGGTCAGTTACCGCCAATTCAAGCCATTTTTGTTTCTCCACCGAACGATCAGGAACGACCTAAAGAATTAACACCAAATATAAAATTTTCAGCATTTTTTAGTGCTGAACTGATGCCTTGGATTCAAAAAAATGCACCTGCAAAAGTCGATTCGAAGAAAACGGTACTACTTGGGTCAAGTCTTGGCGGTTTAAGTTCAGCTTATTTAGCCTTAGAAAATCCAAATCAAATTAGTCATGTCGTACCGTTATCTGGGTCATTTTGGTGGCAAAATGCGCCGACAGACCTCCCAAATGGCATGAGTAAAATCATTCGTGATAAAACCTCACAACCTAAACAGCATTGGTTTATTACTGCCAATAGTTATGAAAGCTCACGCAATAATAATGAACTGAGTATTTTAGAGACTTCACCTATTGTTGCAGCCGATTTAAAAAATAAAGGTCATGATGTGCATTACCAATCATATATCGGCGGACATTCCTACGCGGTATGGCAAGTTGCCTTGCAAGATGCGCTCAAGCATTTTTTTGCACACAAGTAATTTATAAAAGTTTCGATCATAAAAAAGCCCTCAATTGAGGGCTTTTTTTGAAGCTAGTACTGATTTAATTCCAGCGATTTATGCGTTTAAAGGTTCCAAAATCATTGAAACGTACACCAACCTCACGCATGACTTGGTGTGCAGTTTTTGCGGTTAGATGACGAATATAAAACGGCTCTTTGACCACAAAATGGTGAATGGCATGGGTCGAACCGAAGTTAAAGCAAAACAATTGCATTGGGAACAACCACCACGGATTTAACACCTGAGTTTGTTTAATGACATCGCGTGGGTCAATATCACCATAATAATGCATATTTGAGCTGATAAATTGTAAGCAAAAAGAGCGTATAAAGTTCGGGATAATCCAAACCACAGCTAGAAAATTAATCGTTGGAATTAACTTCACTAAATTAACTGACCAACTAATACTTTGCCCTAACATTGGAGCAATACCATTCACCACATGATAAATGACAAATACATACCAAATGCCGTAATAAACAAAACTTAAAGGGAAAAATCCAGTCAGTTGAGAGAAGAATGCAGTTTTACGTTCTTTTTCAGGTTGTTTTTCAATGAATGTCCTAATCATCTTGAACATTTGAAATGGGCGCAAATACACCGTCATCAATTGATCGCTAATGACCAATATTCGGCGTAATCCCCAAGGCATGCCATTACTGATGCCCCGTTCTTCCAAGTCATATTCTGAACCTGAATACTTATGGTGGTTGAGGTGCAAACGACGACGTGCCCAAGGACTAATGGTATTGGGACGTGCTAACCAAACCAAGGCCAACATGAGATGGTGAGCCCACGGCGTCTTTTTAAAATACATATAATGAATCAGGTCATGTTCTAATTCATGTGTCAGTGACGCAAACATCGCCACCAAAATCACACAAGCCCATGCCGGTAAAATGCTAACAGCAAACGCCCAAGCTGAAACCAACATTCCCAGTAGCGCAAAAATAAGGATGGAAGCGCCTATAAAGTTTTGATGTTTTAAAATGGGATACTGCTGACGTAAGTCTTCACCAGCTTTCGTTACGACAGTTCTGACTTTGTTAATTCGCTGTTGATCTGTCATATCGGAAGACATAGACATAGTACAAACCTAAAAATTAAAGAACAGTTGTACATTAAAGCAAATTAAAAAAAAGGAAATCGCTATTTTGAGAACAAATCATCGTCTGTTCAAATATTCAACATTTTATTTATTTTCAATATCTTATTTATAAATAATCTGAGTAATTACTCCAATTTTTCTTTGCAAAATCGGCTGCTTTTAATGTCTTTTGATCACAGGTTTTATGTATTCCTTTTAACCTACAGAGGAAGGTGAAGATCATTTGAGAATAAAAAAGCCCCAAAATTGGAGCTTTATTATTGAATAAAGGTTTAACCCAATTTATTCACAATTTTCAACGGCAATACTTTCATTGCAAGACCTAAAGGCAACCAGGGCCATTGTGGTACATAAGCTTTAACCGGTGCTTTCTCAATGGCTTTTGCTAAAAGATGTGAACCAGTTTTTTCATCGACTTCAAATGGCAGTTTTTTCGCACCTTCATTGATCTCTGTACGAATATAACCAGGGAAAATAGTCGTCACTTTAATTGGGGTATCAATCAGTTCTGCACGAATACCTTCAGCTAGAGCAGCAACACCTGCTTTACTTGCACCATAAGCCGTTAAATGTTTAGGCATACCACGCATAGCACTCATCGACGAAATCACCACCAAATGCCCTGCATTTTGGCTACGGAAAATTTCAACCGCAGCTTCGCATTGCGCCAAAGCAGAGATAAAGTTAGTTTCAACTGTGGCGCGGTTAATTTCAAAATTACCTTTACCAATACGACGACCTTCACCGACACCTGCGTTGACAATAACACGGTCAATACTGCCAAAATCTGCTTTAAAGGCACGGAACACTTCAAACACTTGATCGTAATTTGTGACATCGAGGGTTTTCGCAATCACTTTGATGCCATATTGGCTTTCCAGTTCATTTTTTAGCGTTTCTAGACGCTCTAAACGACGTGCGCAAATGGCTAAGTTGTAGCCTTTTTGTGCAAACTCGCGTGCCATTCCTGCACCAATCCCTGAGCTTGCACCTGTAATTAAAATTGTTTTAGCCATGATAATTCCTTTGTTTATCTTAGATCCAAGTTAATAAATTTGGATCAACTGCTTTTATAAAATGATGTTCATTTAAACTGAGTAATTGCGGTTCATTTCCGACTAAACGCAGTGTTGTCATACTGGTATTGGCAATGGCCCAATTGAGTGCAAATGTTTTTTCTGGACTCAGCCCTAAAATTTTGCCCGCTGCAACAGAGATAACACCACCTGAACTAAACACAACAGCATAGCGCGGTTTGGTTTCAGCCAGTTGATTGCATAACTTTTCTAGAGCAGTTTCGACTCGACTTTTAAAATGTGGCCAAGATTCATCATATTCATGATGAAATTCTCCACCTGTCCAACGCTCAATGGCGCCTTCAAAAATTTTCGATAAATAAGCACGTGGGTTTTCATGCTTAGATACATCTTCTTTTAATAAATGCGGTTGGTTAAATCGAGGTTCATATTGAGCAAAAACTTGCTGATGATTAAATTCATTCCACGCGTTATCTGTATCAACTTGTGCTTCTGGAAAGCATTCAGCCAATGCAAGATTGGCTGTTTGTTGATGACGTTGCATGGAGCCTGCAACCACATAAGGACTTTCTTTTAAAATACGGTCGAAATACTGTCCCAGCACCTTAGCCTGTAGCTCACCATTGGGAGAAAGCTTGTCATAGCTTTCTGCACCAAAAGAAGCCTGACCGTGCCGAATTAAATATATCGTGGTCATTTCCCTAAAATATCCTTCATTTTTTCAATATATTTTTGTGCCACGTCATTGGCTTCAAGTTTTTGCAAACCGATGAGTTTCAAGGCACGAATATGTAAAGCATGGATCACAATCCAAAAATCTTTGAATGCCGGATTATTGGTTTGCTTGTGGTAAAAGCGGTAATAAATTTGCTGTGCAATTACAGCTAAACGGAAAATGCCGAACACTTCATAAAAGGTCCAATTGTCCGTTTGAAGACCAGTTTTATCCAAATAATATTCAACGACTTCTTTACGGCTAAACATGCCTTTTAGGTTGGTCGGCTGACGGCGTGTCGCTTTAAAAATTGCGTTATCGCCACTTTCAACCCAATACGCCAAAGCAGAACCTAAGTCCATCAATGGATCACCCAGTGTTGCCATTTCCCAATCCAATACGCCAATCACTTGGGTTGGGTCATTTGGATCTAATATCACGTTATCAAAACGCCAATCGTTATGAATTACACAGGTTTTAGAGTCAGCAGGAATATTGTCTTTGAGCCAATTACGGACATATTTAAACGAAGGAACATTTAAGGTTTTGGCTTTTTCATAGCGTGCGTCCCAACCTTCCACTTGACGACGACAGTACCCGTCGCCCTTGCCTATTTTTTCTAAAGCTGTGCCTTCATAAGGCACTTGATGCAGTTCAATTAACTTATCGATGACGTTGGTACACAACGCTCGAACTTGAGTTTCATCAAAATTGATTTCTTTGGGTAAGTTTGCACGTGGAATGATACCTTCTACGCGCTTCATCACGTAGAAATCACAGCCAATCACTGATTCATCCTGACATAGCGCCACCATTTCAGGGAGCACAGGATAAAATTCAGATAATGCCTTCTGTACATTATATTCACGTGCCATATCATGTGCAGACTTGGCTTTGGTGCCTTTCGGTGGACGACGTAAAATTAAATCAGCATTGTCGTATTTTAAGCGATAAGTCCAATTTGATGCACCGCCTGAATATTGAGTGACTTCTACAGGCCCTTCTATTTCAACGCCATGTTCAATCAACCAATTTCCTACAGCACGTACATCCAGTTCTTCACCCTCACGAACTGAACCGCCTACATCGATCACTGACATGCTTTTCTTCCTAAATTTGAATCTATCATGATGATAAAAATATAATTTTCTATAGTTTTATAGCATGGACAACTCGGGGTTGCCATGCCAAATATGTGACTACAACTTGTTTATTTTTTACGACGCCTGCTATAACCGCGCTTCGCCAATTCTAATTTTGCAATCATGCCTTTATGCACTTCATCAGGGCCATCAGCTAGACGCAGTGAACGTGCTTGCGCAAAGAAACCTGTGAGCGGTGTATCTCTAGAAACCCCAGCACCGCCGTGGATTTGAATCGCCATATCGACAACTTTTTCTAAGACACTTGGCGCAACCACTTTAATTGCCGAAATCTCGGTTAATGCAGCCATATTCCCTAGAGTATCCATTTTATATGCTGCATATAGGGTCAGTAAACGTGCTTGATCGATCGCAACACGTGCTTCTGCTACGCGTTCTAAATTGCCACCGAGTTTTAAAATTTCTTTACCAAACGCAGTTCGGCTCATACCGCGGTCAATCATCAGTTCTAGTGATTTCTCAGCAGCACCAATACAACGCATACAGTGATGAATACGGCCTGGGCCTAAACGACCTTGTGCAATTTCAAAACCTTGACCAGCGCCGCCAATAAAGTTTGCAACAGGAACACGAACATTTGTGAAGCTAATTTCACCATGTCCATGTGGTGCATCGTAGTCACCAAATACTGGAAGCATACGTTCGATTTTTACACCCGCCGTATCGACAGGAACTAAAACCATTGAATGCTGATGGTGACGGTCTTTGCTTTCATCAGGTGTATGCGCCATAAAGATAATGATTTTGGCATTTGGATCACCTAAACCTGAAGACCACCATTTACGGCCATTCAACACAATTTCGTCGCCTTCAACGACAGCCGTAGCTTCCATATTGGTGGCATCACTTGAAGCAACTGCAGGTTCCGTCATACAAAACACCGAACGGATTTTTCCGTCTAGTAATGGTGTTAACCACTGCTGCTTTTGTTGTTCCGTGCCATAGCGCCAAATCACTTCCATATTGCCGCTGTCAGGTGCATTGCAATTGAATACCGTAGGTGCAAGTAAGCTACGGCCTGAAAGTTCTGCGATGTGTGCATATTCTTGTACAGATAAGCCTTGCCCAAGTTCAGGACAAGGTAAAAACATATTCCATAAGCCCTCAGCTTTGGCTTTATCCTTTAAAACCTCTAACTGTGCCGGCCATTGCCATTTGGTCCAATCACCACCTTGGTTCAACTCATGAACTTCTGCCCAAAACTCAGTTTCTACAGGCTCAATTTCATCTTTAATAAATTTTTTTGTTCTTTCAATATAATCTTGTGCACGTGCTGAAAGTTCAAACATGACAATATCCTTTAAATATTATGTTCTTTACGCTTTACAACACCATAACCTGAAATCTAATATGAACAAAATGATTTAATTCAATAGATGAACATGAATAGTATTCATAAAAACACCGTCATTGATATGGGTGTTTTCCACCGTATGGATATCAATTTATATCCACTGTATATCGCAGTTTATGAACAAAAAAGCATTTCAAAAGCAGCACAAATTTTGTGTATTACTCAGTCTGCAGCGAGTCATGCACTTCAACGTTTAAGACAACATTTACAAGATGACTTATTTGTACGTGCTGGGGCAAAAATGCTCCCGACTCCATTTGCTGAACAGATTTATCCCGTAATTAAAAATGCGCTTATTGCGATTCAAAGTATTTCTATCCAAAAACAACAATTTACTCCTTCAATGGTACAGAGCTTAAAAATTGCCGTACATGATGAAATTGAACCGATTATTTTTCCTAAGTTAGTTGAACACTTTCAACAGCAACAGTTTCAGATCCAATTTTCCAGTATTAAATTAGACCGCAAAACCATTGTGGCTGACCTTGCTGCACAGCAAATCGATTTTGCGATTGATCTTGAGCAAAACTTTGGTGAAAAAATAAATTTTCAAACTTTAGTTGAAGACCAATTCGTGGTTTGTAGTCAACATTCCAAGATGGATGAATCTATTTATCTTTCTGCTCCTCACATTGGGGTTTCTTCCCGACGTGCAGGTGTATTAGTTGAAGATTTTTATTTAAATCGTAAAAAACACTCTAGAGAGATTTTTTTACGCTGTCAGCATTACTCTACTGCGCTACAAATTTTGGCACAGCAACCCAAGGCGATATTGACGATTCCGCAAAATATTTTGACGCATTTACAGGTTGCTCCCGAACTGAATATTTTTGATGTACCTGTAGACTTGCCGAAAATTAAATTAGGGATGTATTGGCATAATGATTTGGAATTAAATTCACGGCATGTTTTTTTGCGAAGCGAAATTTCTAAAATATTTGCTTAGGCTATTTTCAATAGGACACCACTTTACTTAGGCTATTTGCATGTATTTAGATAGAGTTTTGCGTGATGAAACTTGCTGTATATTTATAGATCAAATGCTGATTATTTAAGGTATTTTTAACTGACCGTCGGTTTGTTCGACAGCCATATATCATGAGTTCTTATAAAATCTAAACTCCTGTTTTTATGCGATATGACCTCGTTCATATCATTGTGTATGCTTTCAAATCTCTCCGCGAATTGGCTCATGGCTTTAGGTGCAGTACTGTGCCTGATCACAGTCTATGTTCTTTATAAAGTCACCATTTTCTTAAAGGATTTTTTCCAACCTTTTAAGAAAGGAAAATCTTACCTCTGTCGTGTATCTGATATTAGTGATGGCGACACCCTCACCTGCTATCGGATGAATCTAAGACGTTCTAAAACCAAACTTCGCTTTGCTTATGTGGATGCGCCAGAATCGACACAAGCCTACGGTAAAGAGTCCGCTCGACTGATCAAATCCATGGTTTACAAGAAATTTGTTCGCGTAAAAATCACTGATGTAGACCGTTATGGCCGCTGCGTTGGGGTTATTTATCGCTATCGTAAATGCATGAATGAAGAAATGGTAAAACGTGGTGCTGCGTGGGTTTACGAAGAATACATCCGTGACCAAAAGCATTTGCACTATATGATGAATTTACAAAGCAAAGCACGTAAACAAAAGAAAGGTTTGTGGAAAGCCAGTCGTCCAATGCGCCCTAAAGAGTATCGTAAATTACATAAATAACAGACCACATTACAGCATGGCTAAGGAATATTTGACGACTTAGCCATGTCTAATATTTGACCTTTTTTTACTTCGCTATACAATAATGCTGCCCTTTTGGGCATAGAAAATAAATTAGATAATTAAAATTGGAATAATAATGACTGAACTTACTTCAAGCGAATTGAATCCGTTTCAACAAGATCAAAATATTCAGCCTCAAATTCAAAAAGCCGATCATCCACTGTCTCCTGAAGGACGTTTTGGCCGCCTGTCCTATTTAGCGTGGTTATTTATCATTAGCATGATTTATACCTGCTTATTAGGGATCAGCGTCGCGCTGGGACTTTTTGCATTTTTCAATTCAACAGAACGTAGTATTGAAGCACTTTTTAATTCATTTTTAGGACTCAGTGCAATCGCACTGATTGTCGTTTCCATTATTGCAATGTTTGTCGCAATGATCTGCATTACGATTCGTCGTTTACATGATCTAAATAAAAGCGGTTGGCTCTGTTTAATTTTTCTAATCCCTCTGGTCGGTACCATCTTTAGCATTTATGTGATGGCTGCAAAAGGCACCGAAGGTGAAAATAAATATGGCATAAAACGTCCAACGGAACAAACAGAGAAAGTTATTGGGTCATTGTATCTAATCCTGATGATTGTTTATTTATTGGTCATGATCCCATTGATGTTCAATATGCAAAGTATGATGAACAATTTAGAACAAGCGCAATTACAAGAACAAGCGATGATGTCTGATAGTGAACCTGAATTAACGGATGAACAAATTGCGGCTTATTTAGAGCAAGCTGAATCAGAAGGTGAAGAACTTGCTTATGCAGATGGTGAAAGTGTAGAAATTTCAGAAAATGCAGAAAATGCAGACAGTTCAGCGGAAGATGCAGCAATTGCAGCTGCAGAAGCTTCTGTAGAATAAACACGTATTGTTTAAGGTATCAATTCAATGATATACATTGAACGATAAGCTTTAAATGAAATGTTATGCAAAAAAACCTGTGTGCGCACAGGTTTTTTTATACCTGTTTTTTATGCTTTGAGTTGTTCACTTGAATTCAAAATAAATAAGGCATAAAGTTGCGATAATTTAGTTACCCTAGTTAACTATCATGAATTCCACATTAGGTTTCCGCTCTTCACTTCTACGCTGTGCGCGTTTGATGAGTGATGAAATCAACACGATTTTATTGCCCTATCAATTGAACTATTCGCTTTGGCAAGTCATGTTTGTCATCCGTGAAAAAACCGCTTGTACATCTATTGAAATGGCGGAATATTTAAACGTATCCAAGCCATCTATCACAAAGCGAGTCAAAATTCTTGCACAGATGGATATTTTGAGTCATGTACAAACTGACGATAAACGTCAAAAGAAAATGATGCTCAGCGAGACTGGACGTGAGTTATTTCAGCAATGTGCAAAAGACATAGATGCCTTTGAGCAGCGCCTGATCGCGCCAGTAGCAAGCCAAGATATCCAACACTCCATTCAAATTTTACACCGTGTCATGCAAGAACTTGAACAAAACACTATAGGTGATGATCATGCAAGATAACGCACCACTTTGGACTCGAAATTTTATTTTAGTCAGCGCCATTAACTTCCAATTGGTTTTAACCTTTTATCTCTTGGTTGTGGTGATCGTGGGCTATGCGGTGGCTGAATTGGGTGCGACTACAGCCCAAGCAGGTTTAGTTTCAGGCTTGTTCATTGTCGGCACATTGGTCGGGCGTTTATTGGTAGGCAAGTTCCTAGAACGCTTTGGACGTAAAACGACACTGATCGTTGGTTTAATTGGCTTTTTAATTTTTTCTGGTTTTTACTTCATTCAGTCTGGCGTCGGCATGTTGCTCTTCATACGCTTTATGCATGGCTTTATGATGGGTATGGCATCAACAGTGCTGGGTACCTTAATTGCCCAAATCTTACCAGCGACACGTCGGGGTGAAGGCATTGGCTACTACAGCATGAGTAGTACGTTAGGTACGGCTATTGGGCCATTTCTTGCAATTTGGATGATGTTACACATTGGTTATCACGCGATTTTTATCGTTTCTACGATTATCGCATTGAGCTGCCTATTGGTTGCCTTACTGATTCAAGTGCCCGATTTACCCAAAATCAATAAACCTCTTGATACTGTTGAAGCCGTCAAAAAACCAAGTTGGATTGCTCAATTTGTAGAACCGAAAGCATTACCGATATCATTCATCATGCTTTTCGCTTCAATCTGCTATTCAGGTGTTTTATCTTTCATTAACTTCTACGCCAAAGAAATCGATTTGGTTGAAACAGCCTCGTTTTTCTTTTTGATGTATGCCATTGCGATTTTAATTTCTCGCCCATTTACAGGCCCGTTAATGGACCGTAAAGGTGAAAATGTAGTGATCTACCCTGCTTTTGTGATTATGGGCGTGGCATTGGTATTACTCAGCATCACTCAGAGTTCATGGATGCTTTTACTTTGTGCAGGCCTACTTGGACTCGGTTATGGCAATATTCAGTCGGTCTGCCAAACAGTTGCAGTAAAAAGTGCTCCGCTTGAACGTATGGGCTTTGCCACTTCGACTTTCTTTATCTTTTTGGATGCAGGCTTAGGCTTTGGACCATACTTTATCGGTAAATTGCTCGACCATATTGGCTATTCACAATTGTATTTGTATAGCGCATTTGCTGCCTTTGCATGTATTGGTGCCTACTACATTTTACATGGTCGTTATACCGTTCGAACCGCTTAAACTATAACTAAACATCAAATCGTCGGCTGAAACGTCGACGATATTCTAAGGGGCTCAGCCCCGTTTTTTTTTGAAATAACCGTCGAAATGAGCTTGGGTCACTATAGCCGACCTCTCGCATAATCAGATCTAAAGCATGTCCCGTTTCTTCTAAACGCTTTCGTGCAGCTTCAATCCGTATTGATTGTAAGTACTGATTCGGTGGAATATCCAAAGCCGTTTTAAAATGTCGAATCAATGTCCTCGTTGTGACATTAAACTGCGCCGCAAGTTCATCTAAGACAATATTTTCATGATAATGCTGTTCCAACCAATCTTGAACTTTTTGCACCAAACCATCCTGATGCGGTTTAGATATTTTCAATAAAGAATAGGACAACTGACTATCACGACGATAATCCAATACAAATGATTTTGCCGTATGGATTGCCGTTTCAAAACCATAAAAACGTTCTATTAGGTGTAGTCCCAAATCAAACCATGCTAAGCCGCCGCCTGCACAATAGATATTTTGGTCATGGCTAATGAGCTGATCTGCATTCAGTCTTACCAAAGGATAGCGTTCACGAAACATTTGCTGAAAGCCCCAATGCGTCGTTGCCTGCTTACCATCTAAAAGCCCTGCTTCTGCCAGAAAAAAGTTACCCGTACAATTTCCTGCGATCAGTCCGCTTTGCAATTGCCGAGTTTTTAATAATTCGATCAGTGCTGCGTTTTGCGCTAAAACATCTAAGATCGGCGCACCTATCGTTGGGACAATGATGACATCTGCATCTGTTATTTCAGAAAATGCTAAATCTGCAAAAAGCTTGATGCCATTGATACATTGTACTGCTTGACTATGTTGTGAGGCAATTTTGACCTGAAATAGCCGCTGCACATTTTGTTTTTGGATCCGGTTCCAACTGACTCCCGCCATTGCAAATAGATCAACAACCCCTGTAATCGCAGAAGCCAAAGCACCATCAAATGCTAAAATTATGATTTTCTTCATTTAAAGTTCAAATTATCAAAATGTCATTTTTAACTTATTAAGTGTCATTATTGACAATTCTATATCTAAAAATCAACTGCTAGGCTTAAGACATAAAATTCAACCCGATTAGAGATTGAGCAATGGCGCAGTTAATCAATGACAAAGATTTAAATTTTTTGCTATTTGACGTGTTTAAAGCGCAAGACTTAACGCATTACCCACGTTTTGCTGAGCATGATGCTGAAACCTTCAAAAGCATCCTAGAAACTGCACAAGGTATTGCTCAAGACTTTTTTGCACCACATAACGCAACAGCCGATCAAAACGAACCTACGTTTGATGGTCAACAGGTTAAAACCATTGCAGAAGTCAAAACGGCATGGAAGCAATTTGCAGATGCCGGCTTGCTTTGTGCGCAGCATGATTATGATGCAGGCGGTATGCAACTTCCGACTTTGATCAACATGGCTGCAAATGCTTATTTCATGTCAGCAAATCCTTCATCAGTGGCTTATTCATTTCTAACCGCTGCGGCTGCAAATGTGATTCAAGCTTTCGGTACGACTGAACAAAAAGATATGTTTGTACCGCATATGTTCAGTGGTCGCTTTGCAGGAACGATGGCTATGACTGAACCTGATGTGGGTTCATCTTTAGGTGATTTGACCACAAAAGCTATACCGCAAGCCGATGGTACCTACCTCATCAAAGGCCAAAAGATGTTTATTTCAGGGGGTGACCAAGACATCACTGAAAATATCGTGCATTTGGTCCTTGCTCGCATCCAAGACGCACCTCAGGGCGTAAAAGGTATATCTCTGTTTATTGTTCCGAAGTTTAAAACCCTGAGCGATGGTTCACTTGCAGGCGCCAATGACGTTCAACTGGCTGGCTTATTACATAAAATGGGCTACAGAGGTACAACATCGACAGTACTGAGCTTTGGTGAAAAAGACCAATGTACAGGCTATCTGATTGGTGAAGCAGGTGCTGGTCTTAAATATATGTTTAAGATGATGAATGAAGCACGAGTCGGTGTCGGCTTAGGTGCAGCCATGATTGGATACCGTGGCTATTTAGAGTCACTCGAATATGCCAAAAACCGTCCACAAGGTCGCTTAGTATCAGATAAAAATCCTGCCTCAAAACCTGTCAATATTATTCAACATACAGATGTTAAACGGATGCTTTTGGCACAAAAATCCTATGTGGAAGGCGCACTCGCATTATGCCTATTTGCTGCACGATTAATTGATGAACATCAAGCCGCTAACAATGAAGACAGCGCGTTGTTATTAGATTTGATTATCCCTGTCGTCAAATCATTCCCTTCCGCCTATGGACCAAAAGCCAATGATTTAGCCATTCAAGTTTTAGGTGGCGCTGGCTATACCCGCGAATATCCACTTGAACAATGCTATCGCGACAACCGCTTAAATCCGATCCATGAAGGTACATTTGGTATTCAATCTTTGGATTTGTTGGGTCGTAAGCTTTGGCAGCACAACAGCAGAGGTTTGATGCTGTTATTACAACGTATGCAAAATACGATTGATCAAGCTCAACATCCAAAAACGGAAGCGCTTGCAGCGATTTTTTCAGGGCATTTAAACACGGTGAAGAAAACCACACAAAGTTTGGGACAAGTCCTCGCACAAGGTCGTGTCGATCAGGTACTGGGTAATTCTGCCTTGTATCTAGACATGATGGGCAAAGTCATCATTTCATGGCTATGGCTTGAAATGGCTAATCAAGCTCTTGTGAAATTTGAACATTCAGATTTAGCTGAAGATCAACAATTCTTAGCCGGTAAATTACAAGCCGCGCAATATTTTATCCGCTGGGAATTACCTGAAATAGAGCACCAAGCCAAGTTATTGCTAGAACTTGATGATACTTGCCTCAACATGCAAGAAAGTTGGTTCTAGTCACCCGTTTAGCTCAGTCCTCAATGGGCTAATCTGGACAAGGTTTTCACGGATGAAAATCTTGTCCAACCCTATCTATTTCAATATAACTGCAATAAAAAAGGAACATAGTTTCGTTCCTTTTTTATCAAGATAGTGTGCTATACGCCGCAATTATTGGAAGACTTTAAAACGAGCGGCATCATCCATATAGCCTTTTTCTTTCGCTTCACCTTCCACTGAACCAAAAACCAATTGAGCACGAAGTTTCCAATGCGCAGGAATGTCCCATTCCGCATGCACTTGTTCATCCACAATTGGGTTGTAATGCTGTAGTGATGCGCCTAAACCTTCGGTGTGTAACGCAGTCCAAGTCGCAAATTGGGCAATGGCAGTTGAATGCTCTGCCCAAATCGGAAAGTTTTCTGCATAAGACGGAAACTGTGCTTGTAGAGCACTGACCACATCTAAATCTTCAAAGAACAAAACCGTACCTAAACCTGCTGCAAAACTTGCCATTTTACCCGTCGTCTTCGCAGCACTTTCTTCATCTTTTGCATAAGATTTTAATTTGTCAGCGACTAAGCCCCAAAATTTTTCACTTTCACCAGTAGAGTCTGTTGATATTTAATTATGCTCATTTAGAGATATTTATGCAGCTGATTTTAAATTAATTTCTGTATGAATAATCGTACAGCCTTGCTGAGAATGAATTTTGAAATTTCCGCCTATCCGTTCTACACGCATTTTCATACTTCGCATGCCGATACTCATGCCATGATTTGAAACACTCTCAACATCAAAACCTACGCCATCATCTTCAATGGTTAATAACAATGCGCCATTCTCGAACTGTGACAGCGTTACATTGACATGATTAGCTTGGCTATGTTTCACAATATTGGTCAGGCTTTCTTCAATTACTCGTATTAAAGTCAGGCACTGAATTGCCGTTGGTTTGATCGCCCACTGCGAAGGAATGCACCATTTGGCATTCATTTCCACTTCATCCATCAACTGGCTAAAGCGATGTCGAACTGGTGCGATCCAGAGCAAAGGTGAATCTGGCACTTTGCTGTCCAAAGATGATCCACTATCAATAATTTGCCTTAAATCATCGCGCAGTAATTTCAACATCGACAAGAACTGTCTGTTTGGAATATTACTTTCACATTGGTCAACCAAAATCATCGAGCGCACAATAGATGCGCCCAGACCATCATGCAGATCATGTGATAATTTAATCCGTTCCTGTAAGCGTACATTACTCAGTTCAAGCTGATGTTTATCATTCAAGCTACTGCATAATTCATCACTGACTTTCTGAACTTCAAATGCCAAATCATCATTATATTTTTCAATTTTCTGTATATTCCGATTGAGTCTCGCCCCCAAGATCACCACGATAAATAAGGTAATAATCGGTGAGGTAAATGGAGATAACGGTGTAAAACCATGTTTTGGAAAGAGGGCCAGTACTGTGATGTCTACAATGACCATCACAATAATCGCAGTCAAACAAAGTGCTAATAAAGTATAATCCCTTCTTCTTTCTTTAAAACTAATCCAGCAAAGATAAATGTAAGTGATAAAAAAGAGGCTGCAATATAATAAGAAAATGAGGCTCGAAATTTCCGCATTTCGCTCAAACGGCCAAATACACACTACACCAATCAGAGATGCTGTCAGCATGGTAAATGACAGCTCAATGCGAGGAAATTTACGCCCAAGAAAGCGCAAAATATAGATGCTAAAACATTGAAAGTACAGCATTGCAAATATCAAATTAGCTTTGGTGGAAAAAACCGAATTTGGATATGGAAAGGTTTCAGTGGTCAGGGCATTACTGAGAAATAAAATCCACAACACTGTTGAAAGCGCAAACCAGCCAAAACTGGTATCACGAGGACGCATCAACCAAATGATAAAGCAAATTAGACCCAAGACCCCAGAAAGAAAAATATTTAACTGTAATATGGTCCGACGTGTAAATGTTGTTTTTTCGGCTTGCTCTACCGTTGCCATTACATTGTTAAATACTACTGGGCCCAAGCCAGCATTTAAACTCGAGTAGCCATAAACATAGATCAAGGTTTCATTATGATCATGCTTGATTCCACTTATCGGTAAAATCCAATAGCGTGCAACATTCCAACTTTTAGAGACCGGTTCTTGAAGATTTTTATTGGTCCACAGCAAGTCGCCATTCAGAAAGACTGAACCCGTATTAATAATGTAATCAACATATAGTGCGATGGGTTCTGCCAAACGCGCATTATTTTTACAGTACCAAGACCAGTCTAATTTATACCAAGCACCACCTTGATAACCCTCCCAGTCTTTATCTTCTTTCCAACGGTCAGGTAATTGCGTGGTTTTCCATCCCGTTCTGGGTAATTCTTGATTGGATGGTGTCTTCACCCGTGAAATGCTATTCACAGTTACATTACATTGATCATTTACAGGGAAAACTTGCTCTGCATGACTCAAGCTCCCCCATACTAAACAGAGGATAAATAAGAAAAAATATCCTCCTTTACGCATTATAGAATACCCATAGATCTTGCTGTACTCACGGCTTTGGTACGTTTCGTTACGGCTAATTTGCGATAAATATGTTTAATATGGCTTTCTACCGTATAGCGTGAAACAAAAAGCTGTTCAGCAATCTCACGGTTACTCAAACCTTGAGCAACCAAACATAAAATTTCTTTTTCACGACTGGTCAAGAGGTTCAAGTCTGCTTCATCGGCGACTGTTTGTTCTGGACTTGGCGCTTCGGCTTCGGATATTTGTTTAAGGATTTCTCGTGCAATAAATGGGTCAATCGGCGCCCCACCACGTAAAATACTCCGAATAGATAAAAGTACTTCAGCATCATCACGTTCTTTTAATACATAGCCCGTTGCACCTGCTTTAATTGCGGCAAATAAGCTTTCTTGTGTACTCCATGCAGAGACAACCAAGATCATGGTATTACTTTCGAGGGAACGTATTTTTTCAATAATTTCGATACCACTACCATCAGGCAAACCTAAGTCAACTAAGGCTAAGGATATCGGTTGGGTCTCTACGGCTTGAATAGATTCTTTAACATTTTTGGTGAAGATAAGCTCTTCCCGCTTATAACCCAGCTCTGTCAAAATTTGACGTAAACGTAATTGAATAATTTCCTCATCTTCAACGACGAGCACCGGTACGGGTAGTATGACTTCTTGTGGTGACATGATTTACTTCCCCCGAAAAAATGAAATGTCTTTTACATTAATGAGTTTAATCCTTTTAGGATATCCCTATAATTAAGTAAATTTCTTATTTTTTAACAATTTATTCTAATTCAATTGATGCAGCTATGATGCATTTTTCTTCTAATTTTAAATCCATTTAACATTACAATATGTGTATAGCCATCAGTCTGACTATACACTGCACTTAGCTTAAACTTGAGTGTGATTAGCTCAAATATTGCTTCTTCAGATATTTTACAATTTTTTCAGATTCAAAAAGTTCTACACCAGTATTAGGATCTTTCAAATATGGCACTTGAATATTGTTCCCCATGATTTTTAACACTTGTTCACGCTTGCCACCTTTCAGGGGTACATATTTACCAGGTCTTAAGCGCATTACCGCTAATCCCTGATCTTGCCAACGTTCCTTAGCCACATTATGAAAGATATATGCCAATTCCATTTCAGACAATGCGCTACGTACGATACGTGTATATGGACTCGCTTCAAAACCCCATAGTTCTAAGAGTTGAGTTGGTGCATCACGATGAATGACTTTACGCTGCACCCACACGCCTTGAGCCCCATTAATTAAGGTTCCAACATAGGCAACATACGGAATTTTAGGATAACTGGCATATTTCTTAGGCGTTTGGCCAGTTTTACCATAATGTTTAAATAGATGATGAATAATTTGCTGAGATTCGTACAAACGATCCCCTGTATTGTCATCCACCAAGAAAGGAAATTGTTGTTTTCCACCTAATTTCTGCACGTCTAAACGGTATTTTTTAGCCCCTTTGGGACATGGGTAGACCTCATAATCCAAATTGAGTGTGGTTAGTACTTCTCGTACACGACGACAATACGGAGAACCTTCAAATTCGTAAAGTTTAAGGGCTTTTTCAGGTTGTTTCGGATAAGGCGTCCCATTTGTACCACGTCCGCCCTCTGCTACGCCTGAGAGCAACGCTTGCGCCACTTTTAATTGATGCAACAACATACACTTCTTCCTTTCTTCTTTTATTTCGTATTTTTATACAACAACCGAGAGTCCTCAGCTGATGTTTGTATTTACTTTTTCACATTTATATCGTCGTGAGCAAGAATCACGCTTTCATTTCACGACTAAAAATTCAAACACGCTTATAAAGCAACCAATTGCTCTTTTGAAACAACGATGCCGTTATTATCAGCATAGATGAAATCACCAGACTGAATGTTTACACCACCAAAACTTAATGGAATATCTGTTTCACCCACGCCTTTGCGGTTACTTTTTTGTGGAATCGCAGCCAAAGCATGCACACCTAAATCAAGTTCGGCAATCGCATCGACATCACGCACACAGCCGTAAATAATGACACCATTCCAATGATTATTGACTGCAGATTCAGCAATCATATCGCCCATCAAGGCACAGCGCATCGACGCACCACCATCCACAACCAATACTTTACCCGTACCATCGGTTGCCAATAATTCTTTAACACGAGAGTTATCTTCAAAACATTTAACCGTCACCACCTGACCGCCAAAACTTTTTCGTGCACCATAACTTTGAAAGAATTTACCATCCAAAGACGGGATCACCACTTGTAATTCTTTGTCTGGATGATCATCAAGTAAATCACAGGTGACGAATGGAACTGTAGACACGGTATTTCCCTCATTTAATTGTTAGTATGCGTAAATTATCATAAATCTCGAACTTTTCAGTCTGAGTTTGTGCCGCCTCGACCATAGTATTAGCCACTTGCTGTGCTGTCACTGGCTTAAATTTGAAACGATCAGGTACAAAATGCGAAAAGCGCATATAAAGTTTCTGTGTCGCATCTTCTAAACGTCGAGATTCATGACGCTCACCAAGTAACAGCGAAGGTTTTAAAATCGAAAGTTGATTTAACTTTAAGGTTTTTAAATAATATTCCAATTCACCTTTGACTCGATTATAAAAAAACGCGGAATTGGCTTTTGCGCCCATTGCACTGACAATGATCAGATGTGTGTCTGTATATTCTAATAATTCAGCAAAATGCGCATTGATGCTAAAATCAATTTGATAAAAATGATCTTTAGACCCTGCTTTTTTAATCGTCGAGCCTAAACAACTAAAGGCATGACTATAATCTCGCACATCATCCTGAGTCAGGGAAAGAAAGTCACTGATCACCATTTGTTGAACTTTTGCCAATCCATTCAGTTCATGGTCACGTTGACGTACCACAGCCGTAATATTCTTACATCCTGTATTTTGACTGAGCTGACGAACCAGTTCCCGCCCGACCAATCCTGTTGCCCCAATGACAATTGCATTCTCTATACTTTTAGTCATTTTTCATACAATCTCAATCACTTTAGACTAATCTAACGTTTTCTTTAAAATTTTTCTGCATCTAAAATGTTGTCAAAGCATGTCAAGACTTGACTTAAGCGCTTAGTTTAATCACAATATGGCACTTGTTTACGGGCTGGTGATAGTTCTTCTGATGTTGGTTTTCAGATGTAATTTCAGCCCGCCCAGACCAATCTATTTCAAGGAGTGCACGAGTGGCAAACTCTGCTCAAGCAAAAAAACGTGCTCGTCAAAACGTTAAAGCACGTCAACACAACGCAAGCTTACGTTCTATGGTTCGTACTTATCTTAAACGCACAGTAGCTGCTATTGCTGCTGGTGATTACGCTGTCGCTACAGAAGCTTACAAAAAAGCTGTTCCTGTAATCGACCGTATGGCTGATAAAGGCATCATCCATAAAAACAAAGCTGCTCGTCATAAGAGCCGTTTAAATGCACAAGTTAAAGCTTTAGCTAACTAATTTGTTGCGATGAAAAAAGCCCTTTTTAGGGCTTTTTTTGTGCCTATCGATTTTTAAAGGCAAAAAAATAAGGTCCTCGATGGACCTTATTTTCTATTTACAGATTATTTATTAATCAGTTTCATATTCGTCGCTGATAAATATGTCCATAATAAGTTTTGGCTTGCTGTCAAATTTGTCCAACGTTGATTGCCACCATTGGTACAGCTATATCGAATTAAATCCGCACGGTTATTTTGCAAACGTCCCGTATTTAAATCCATACATTGACCACTTTGACGAATCGTTGTAGTCGCAGGGTCCATGGTCCAAATTTGGTTGGTTTGGTTTAACACACAACGTTCTAGCGTCACTTTAGCTGAACCACCGTTGCCTGTAATGCATTGATCTGGATTTGACTTGCTGTGTACACGACCAATCGCATCATATACCCACTGTTCCGATTCGTCCGCAGTACATCCGCTTGGACCACTAATATATAAGTTTAATTTTCCATCGGTTAATGTTTCTGCTTTCAAACAGTTATTACCATTTTTGATCAATGTTGCCTGATCAAACAAACCTTCCTGAGATACTGAAAGCTTTGTCATAAATGCGTCGAGTTCGCTTTGTGCCTCAGGAACTTGATTGGTTAGGTCTTGTGCATACACATTCATCCAACGATTTAGTCGGTATGCTGTGTTTTGTTGCGACTCATAACGGGTTAATTGCTGACGCGCCACACTATTCATCAATGACTTGTCATTTTTATATGACTCATACAGCATTTTTTCAGTTGGATTAAGAGCAACAACAGCATTTACAGCTTGCGCTTCCAAAGCACTTTCTAATTGAGGAAGTTCGATAGCACGCAATGCACTATAACCATGCTGACGTCCAATTTTGACGGCCGGCTTGATCGCTGTGCTGTAAACTGGAATATCAATATTTGCTAATAACTTGGCTTCTTCACCTGCTTTTTTACAATACAAATCAACTTTCTGTGGTTGATCTACCAAAGCTAAATTGACATGCAATTTATTGGCATTACTACCTAATCGTGCAGGTGCTAAAGCAATATTGTTGACTTTATTCGTGTATTGCACATTCAACCAACATGCCGCTTGATCCAAAGCGGTATTGGCAGCATTTAAGTCATACACATTACCCCAGTTTGAACGTGCCGCAGGATATAACAAACCGACTTGATTGACAGGATCATAACCACCTAAAATGGTAATGACAGGCTGACCAAATACTCGTGGTCGTGGATAATTTTGATCTGCGTTATACCAAACCGGAGCCGTCGAATTTGGCATCTTCGGTTGAGCGACTTCCATTTCACGAGTGGTTTTATTCCACTTTTTGTAGCCGGTAGGTGATGTTTCATCCCAGACATAACGGTCAAAGTGCGGTTGAATTTTCAGGAATGTGCTGTAACCCGTATAGTGTGTGTAGCGTGATACATTACTATCAGGATACCCGCCGGACATGGCATCTTTTCCGTACGGGAACAAATTTTTAAAATTTGGGATACCATTCGCTCCATCCCACTTCCATGTCGCCGTCCATGATAGATTTCCGCGCATTATATTGCGATTGGCAATATAACCCCATCCACTGTCCGCATGATGTGCAGCCCAAAATAGATTGTCACCTACCTGACCAGGGTAATGTCCTAAACCATAGTGATGGCCAATTTCATGGCTAAATTCATTCCCTACAGAATCATAAAGCGTGAGCATGCCATTACCACCACTCAGTCCATGAGTATGCACACCATTGGCATAGTTCCCCTTCGTATGATGGACAACTACTGTTTGGGTTAATTGTGGCTGACTTTGATTGGCCATAGATGCACTGGTAATACCCCAGTTAGCAAGGTTTATACCAACACTAAAGGTTGATTTACCGACATCCTCACGCATGTCTCCTGCATAAACACCACCATCTCCGGCACTTTTACTGTCATAAATAACACCTGAGGAAACCATTGCACGTGTTAACTGCATATCATCATATTGTGCAACGGTCATTTCTGCTGCAGGAATGGTTTGGAAATAATCGGTACCCGCTTTTTCAGGCTCAAGCAGCATATAGTGACCGGTAGAATTTGGCTTATCTGCCAACATACCAACACGGATATTATTTAAAACCAATTCACCTGGTGCAGCAAAATCGATTTTATCTTCAGCCAATTCACCGCTGACTTTATTTGCATCGATAAATTTTAATCTTAGACCGGGTTTAACTTCATCCCAATTGAGTTTCGTGGTCCACGCGCGTTTACTGTACCAAACATCTGGACGACCTCTTTGCCCACTCTGGTCTGAAACAGGCATTTGCGTCGGATCATCCAATGTCGCGGTACGAATTAAGCGGTTGTTTTGATAGATTTCTACTTTGAGTTGCTTGATGTTTTGCATATCAAGTGTTGGCGTCACGATAAGCAGCGCTTCTTTTTCACTGGTTAACTGTGGCATTTTCTTGGCTTCGTTCGCATTCGGATCGACGACATGACTTTGACCAAATTGAACTTGCGCTGAAAAGTTGCCGACTAAATCATTTCGTATTTCACGAACAGCATCATTTGCATCGTAGTCATAAAAGCCAATACTGGTATCATCGACTATGTCTTGGGTCGGTTCTGGATAATTTGCAGTTGATGCAGAACCACTTGAGCTATCACCACCGCCTCCACCACCACAAGCAACTAACATGAATGACACAATACAAATTGATAATTTGTTATATGAAAAATCTATCACACTTTTCACTACTATTCCCCAATTAGCCACAAAAAAATCCAATAAAGAGACTTACATAAAATATATAAATCAATAAGTTACAACAAATATAATGCTATTTTCTTTTTATTAATCATTCAATTGCCGCGTTTTGTCACTTATTAACAATTCAAATTAAATCTAAATATTTAGTATTGGCTGAATCACGATTGCTGTGACAGGTACTTCACTTATCAACTAAAATTAAGGTGTAGTCCTTTAAATACAATCGTATATTCCCGACAAAAATTGTCAGGATATTTTTAGAAACTTTGTAAATAAAAATTTTTAGAAATGGTTTAATCCCATATATTTTTTATGGTATTTTAATTTTCATCCTAGGCAGCCATTGCTGTACAAATGAAAAGAGGGATAAAAATGTCGATTAACCAATTTTTGCCATCATTAGAAAAATTTGCAGAAGCAGAAAATCAATATATTGAATATTTTACATCGAAAGGTGAAAAAGACATTTTAGGTAAAGTCATTTCAAATATGAAATCGACCGCTGAGATTCAAGCCTCTCAAGGCGTAGACTCATGGTTAGCATATGGCGTGTACTTACCAGCTGTAGAACGTATTTTTGCACTGCATCAAGGGGAAACAGAAGCTGAATTTTTTGAACGCACACAATATCCAGTTGAAATCGTACAAGCGTATAGCATTAAAGATCATGACATTGCGACCTTGATTGCCGCAGACAAATACAGTCGAATCCACCAACAACATCTCCCTGTCAATACTAGCCGCTGGCCTTATAGTGACGACGGTTCAAGTATTGATTTAAATCAGTATCCTGCACGAATTAAAGCCAATATTTAATCTTTTATTTAATGAAATATTGAAGCAGATAAAAAAGGCATCCCGTACATGGATGCCTTTTTTAAATATTTTGTATGCGCAAAAATACTTAGAGTTGCTGCTCAGCCTGCTGAAATTCACGAATATTTAATTCATTTAGTTCTCCACGCCAAATCCATTTCAGTTTAGATTCAAGGAATACATCTCCTTCAAACCAAACAAATAAACCTTCCATCATTTTCGGCCAGTCTTCGCGTGTCACGATATTTTTACCTGAAATAATGGCAAGAATTGCAGCCAAAATCGTATCATGACTCACCGCTAGACTCAGACCATAATCATTGGTTGGATGAGTGTTGTAAATCAACTCCAAAACATCTACCACCCCATGAATGGGCTGTTTCATACCCGGCAAAGCATTATTCACAAAACTATTGATAAAGCCTAAAGCACCTTGCTTTTGAAAGTATGGTCCTGCTTTTTTAATATCGAGCACAAAACTTCCCGGCTCGACCAATAATCCTTGTTCAATGATCTCGATATGGTGGGTATTCGGTTCAATCGTGACATTATCTGCACCTTGAATCATCAATGCCGCCGTATCCACACAGCGCTGAATTGGACTCGAAATACAGTGCTGAATAACACGATCGGTATTTTCAACCAAATAGCTGCCCCACGCTTCGGCTAAATCACGTCCTTGATGGGTCAGTTGCAAGTCATAACCGGCCAAGCCTTGTCCTTGTACAACTTCACGAATGGAATGACGTGTAAACAATGTTACAGGCGTCTTTTCATCCGGCAATAAGTCTATTGCTTTCAGCATACTAGGAGGGAGCAAATCTAGGGCCATAATTGACAGTTCTTAAATGCAGGAGATTTAACGGAGTGTGCTGACACTATAGCATGAACCCGATTTAGCTCAAGTTTTGTCAGGCATGTTTGCCAAAGCATTTAAGGCCAATTCTTTCATTTCGGCATTTTTAAATGCAATAAATCCACCATTTAATAAAGTCGTGCGTTGGTTATATAGAAATGCGCGACCTTTAAAATCAACCAAACCACCACCAATACGCTCGATTAAACATTGTCCAGCGCTGGTATCCCATTCACAAGTCGGATGAAAACGCGGATAAATATCCACTCGATCTTCTAACATCATACAAAACTTATATGCACTACCAGCATGGTATGCCTGATAAGGACTAAGTTTTTCTAAAGCGTCTAGATAGTCCGTATAAATCGGCTTATTTTTGGCACTTTGACTCAAGCCAACGTGTACGACACTCTCTGCAGAGGTTTGAACATATTCATACCATGCAGTGGACTGGCTATCATATTTCAGCGGCAGTCCCGCAAAAGGACAAATATATACACTATATTCCCCCGGAATTGCCAATATGGCAAAGGTAGTATTAGCACCCTCAACCAAACTCAGATTAATGGTAAATTCAGGTCTTTTATGTAAAAACTCTTTGGTACCATCTAAAGGATCAAGCAGCCAAAATTTTTGCCATTGCATACGTTCAGACTTGTCACCTTCCTCTGACAATACAGGCAAGCAAGAAACTTTAGATAATGCTTGGGTAATATAGCTATTTGCACGATAGTCAGCTTGCGTTACAGGTGAATCATCACTTTTACGTTCCACATCAAAATCCGCACCTGAGCAATAACGCTGATATTCTTCTCGCAAAATTTCGCAAGCTTGTGTCACAATGGGAACCAACTGCAAAATCAGTGGGTCTTGCGGTGCTGTTGTTGTTTTAAACATAGAATACCTTTATATGCCAAATTACTCAGAAAAGCCGACGATCATTTTCGATATGGACGGTACTTTACTCGATCTTGCTTATGATGATTTCATTTGGAATGAGCTGCTGCCAATTCGTTATGCTGAACAGCATCAATGCTCACTCGAACAAAGCAAGCAAACGCTATTTAGTTTTTATCAACAGCATAATCATACCCTAAAATGGTACTCATCTCGCTTTTGGACGTCACAAGTTGGCGTTGATGTTTTGGCAATGCAAATAGAACAAAAAGCCAAAGTGGCTAAACGCGAAGGCTGCATTAAGCTGCTTACCTATCTTAAAGAAAATGGCTATCCTATTTGGCTTGCGACCAATGCCGACTTTGCAGGCTTACAATTCAAACTCGAAGAAACCGGTCTTCGTGATTATTTTGATGTTATCGTCAGTTCAGAAACGCTCGGTCATGCCAAAGAGTTTATTGAGTTTTGGCAAATATTAGCAAGCATACATCCGTTCGATGCAAAAAATTGTTACTTCATTGATGACACAGAAAAAGTGCTTAATGGTGCAAAACTTTTTGGGATTGAACAGCTCTATTCGATTCAGCAGCCTTCATCTGCCAAAGCGCCTCGCGAGACTTGCAATTACCCAATGCTGTCCGCATTAACAGATTTAATCCCTATTTTAGAAGCTCAAATGATTGAGCAAGCCGAGGAACAGAAAAAATATGCGTAAATCAAATCTAGCCGAAGATGCGGTTGGTATGCGTATAGACAAATGGTTGTGGGCTGCACGTTTTTTTAAAACACGCTCTATTGCCAAAAATGCGATTGAAGGCGGTAAAGTTCATCATAATGGCGAACGCGTTAAAGTCTCTCGTGAAGTTCGTGTAGGCATGGAATTAACCATTGCTCAAGGCCTTGAGAAAAAAACCGTGGTGGTAAAAGCACTGTCGGATGTTCGTGGGCCTGCCCCAACCGCTCAGCTGCTTTATGATGAAACTGAGGTCAGTATTGCAAAACGGGAATTGCTCGCATCACAAAGAAAGTTGCATAATCTAGCTCGGCCAGATCATCGACCAAGTAAAAAAGATCGTCGAGATATTGGTAAATTTAAAAGAGAAAATGATCAACAGTTTGACCAGCAATGGTCTTATAATGATGATTAAGTTAAAGCGTCACAACATGTCGCACCTGTTGTGATTTTCATAGAACAAAAGGATGATTTCTGTCACTATACCCTCGTGGAACAGATTTAAACTGAATACATCCACTTGAGTATATTGTTTCGTGACATCGTATTGAGGTTGTAAGATGGATGATAATAAAAGCAAGGCGTTAAATGCGGCCTTAAGCCAAATTGAAAAGCAGTTTGGTAAAAACACCGTTATGCGTCTTGGTGATAATACTGTACAGGCGGTTGAGGCTGTTTCTACGGGTTCTTTAACACTAGATATCGCACTAGGTATTGGTGGTTTACCTAAAGGTCGTATCGTAGAAATCTACGGTCCTGAATCTTCTGGTAAAACGACTATGACATTACAAGCCATTGCCCAATGTCAAAAAACTGGCGGTACTTGTGCATTCATCGATGCTGAACATGCATTAGACCCTCAATACGCACGTAAACTTGGCGTAGATATTGATAACTTACTTGTTTCACAGCCAGACAATGGTGAACAAGCACTTGAAATTGCAGACATGCTGGTACGTTCAGGTGCCATTGACCTGATCGTTGTCGACTCTGTAGCTGCACTGACCCCTCGCGCCGAAATTGAAGGCGAAATGGGTGACTCACACATGGGCTTACAAGCTCGCCTGATGAGCCAAGCACTGCGTAAAATTACCGGTAATGCGAAACGTTCGAACTGTATGGTGATCTTCATTAACCAAATCCGTATGAAGATTGGTGTAATGTTTGGTAGCCCAGAAACCACAACTGGTGGTAATGCACTTAAATTCTATGCATCTGTACGTTTAGATATCCGCCGTATTGGTCAAGTGAAAGAAGGCGACGAAATCATTGGTTCAGAAACCAAAGTGAAAGTTGTGAAAAACAAAATGGCTCCTCCATTCCGTGAAGCGATTTTCCAAATTCTTTATGGTAAAGGCGTGAACCATTTAGGTGAGCTTGTTGACCTCGCAGTACAACAAGAAATTGTTCAAAAAGCAGGTGCTTGGTATTCATACCAAGGTGACAAGATTGGGCAAGGTAAAAACAATACCATTCGCCACTTAGAAGAACACCCTGAACTTGTGCAAACTATCGAAAAACTGATTCGTGAACAACTTCTGACTACGGGTACAGCACCTGTAGAAGACAAAGACGAAGAAGAACCAGACTTTTTAGATGCTTAATTACAGCATACTTTAATAGTAGACGAAACGCCCTACGGGGCGTTTTGTTTTGCACTCAAAATTTGTATTAAAATGACCCCATGACTAAAGACCATTTTCCACTCTTGCTCGACTACGAAGCACTAAAACAACAGTTCGCAGAAGCTGAAGAACCTACCTGCGCAAATCATACTGCACAAACTGACATTTCACATGACAATACTTCGGTGACCGATCACTCTGCGTTGCATTTTGATGCCAATGGTAAAGATGTTCATGCTGAAAAAAAACCAGGACTGCGCGGCTCTCGTTTACGCTCCTACGCCTTTGCAGTACTCACACGTAAAGAATACTCAAAAGCGGATTTAATTGAAAAATTAGCACTGTATGCGGATAGTCGTGAAGAAGTCATACACTTGGTGGAAGAACTCGCACGTGAGAACTATCAAAGCGATCAACGTGTAGCAGAAATGCTGTTGTCGAGTCAAAAGCGTAAAGGTAAAGGTCCCAACCGTATAAAGCTCGCTTTAAAAAATAAAAAAGTAGACAGTGAATTAATTCAGGATGAATTAAAAGAAACAGATTGGGTCGCCGAAGCCTACCAGCTCAAGATCAAAAAATTTGGCAAAGCTGTTGAACGTGATCCAAAACAAAAAGCCAAACAAATACGTTTTTTACAATATCGAGGATTCGATCTCGATACGATTTTTAAAGTGATTGCACGTAAAGAATTTGATGCCGAATAACAAAGATATAGATCTAAATAAAGAATTAATAAAACTAAAATAAAGAAGAATCTAGGATTAAAAAAAATGAGAGGAAGTTTAATTTATTATGATTGAAACTGGTGGCAACCCTACCAGCAAGACTTCGGCACATCATATTTCTACTACCGTTGCTACCTTCCGGTCCTGGCGGGGTTTGTAGAGTACAATTGCGAAGTAACCGGCAGGGCTACCATTGCAAGAACAGAGTATAGAGATTTTTGATAAACATGCAAGACTAAAACCAAGAATTCCTGAGTAGAAAACACTGTTTGATTATTTATAAATCAATATGATGGTCGATGATGTAGAAAACGTGAAACATCATCACTATATTTTTACTTTAATACACAACAAGATTGTAAAAGCTTATTGCAATTCAGAACTTTGGCGTTTTTAATGTGCTTATCGTTTTATCTAAAGCAGTCTGTAATAAAACTATTCAATACGGACATGCTTGCAACTACATGGAATTTTTATGATGTTTAAACAGCATGTATTGTGTGCCCTTACATTGACTTGCTCAGGTACGCTATTTGCCAATATTCCAATTGAATCTCGCGGTTTGAGTGGCGCAGATAATGGCACTGTGTATACAGCAAATAATACAGCCATTCAAACAGGTGCTGGCTCTACCCCTACGCCAACAAATTTAAATTGGCAGCTCATGCAGAAGAACCAACAGCTCGAAAATGAATTGCGTAGCTTACGCGGTAAAATGGAAGAGCAAGACAATATTATCGAACAATTAAAAAGTGAACTTACAAACCGCTATGCAGATTTAGATCAACGTTTAGAGCTACTCCAACAAAAAGTAGATCCGAGTGAAGACACAGAGGCTGCGGAGGATAACCAACAAGGTACTGCACCCAGTAGCAGCTAATATAGCCCCTACACCAGCTAAACAACCTACGACCCAAGCAACATTAAGCTCATCTGCAAAACAACCTGTAAATGCAGGTGGTGACTCACTTGAGCTTGAGAAAGCAGCTTATACCGTTGCTTTAGATGCATATAAACAAGGTGGTGCGAAAAAAGCCATCGCACCGATGAAAAATTTTATTAAAAATAATCCTAACAGTGTTTATATTAGCAATGCATATTTTTGGCTAGCTGAATTCAACCTTGCTGTTGAACCGACTAACTACGCAGAAGCGAAAAAGAACTATGGTATTGTAGTAGATCAATACCCTGAGTCGACTCGTGCACCTAGAGCGTTATATCAACTGTATAGCATTGCAAAAGACGTAGATCGAAACAGCAGTTTAGCAACGCAGCTCAAAACCAAGCTTACCCAAAAGTACCCAAAATCTGAAGAAGCAGGCTTTGTTAAAAAATTGGACTTTTTTTAACGCAAAAAAAAAGACACCTTATAAGGTGTCTTTTTTTATTCGCAGCATTTAGCGTACGATACCGCGCTTAGACTGCTCAAGTGAGTCGATCAACAATTGCGCTTCTGCCACTTCAGGCAAAATTTCAGTACGAATACGTTCAATCGCTTCATTCGTCGTTAATCCATCTTTATAGATCAATTTAAAGGATTCACGTAAACCTTGAATCACATTTTTAGACCAACCTTTACGACGCATTCCTTCAATGTTCATGGCAAAAGCATGGGCTGGATTACCAGATACCATGACATAAGCAGGTACATCTTTCAAAATAAGAGATGCACCACCAATCATACTGTAAGAATCGATTTTACAGAATTGATGAATACCAGAGTTACCACCTACGATGACATAATCACCAATGTGGACATGACCTGCAACGCCGACGTTATTAGCAAAGATATTATGATCACCTACCACACAGTCATGTGCAATATGTGTATTCACCATCAATAAATTATGACTACCAACTTTAGTTAGACCCTGATCTTGAACAGTACCACGGTGTAAACTACAGTGTTCACGAATCGAGTTATGATCCCCGATTTCTAACCAAGTTTCTTCACCAGCATATTTCAAGTCTTGGCAGACTTCACCAACACTGGCAAATTGAAAAATTTCGTTATGTTGACCAATACGGGTATAACCACCCACCACAACATGTGAATGCAGTTTAGTACCCGCTCCAATTGTGACTTGAGGACCAATAATACAATATGGTCCAATTTGCACATCCGGAGCAATTACTGCTGATGAGTCAATAATGGCGGTAGGATGAATTAATTCGTTATTGCTCATGCTGTCTCTGTTTTCTGATGCGAAACCATAATTTCCGCGGTTGCTGCGACTACGCCATCTACAGTGGCAACACAATTATATTTGTAAATGCCACGCTTTTGCATCACTAATTCTGATTTTAATACAAGTTGATCGCCTGCAACGACTTGTTTTTTAAATCGGACCTTTTCTGCACCAGCAAATAAGAACAACGAACCAGCTGAAGGTTTCTCATTATTCATAATGAAACCTAAGATACCCGATACTTGCGCCAATGCCTCAACAATCAGCACGCCCGGCATAATTGGGTATTCAGGGAAATGGCCTTGTAAAAATTCTTCGTTAATCGTTACATTTTTATAGCCTACAATCCCGTTGTCAGTCACTTCAACAACACGATCAACCAATAAAAACGGATAACGATGTGGCAAATATTCACGAATAGTCTGAATAGTCATTGGTAATTCAGGTTTTGTGAAAGCTGGGGTATTCGACTCTGTCATCATAATTATTTACGCAATTTAAATGTTGATTCAAGGGACTCAATTTGAGACTGCATATGATCAAGTCGTTTGACCAATTGGGTCAATGGCACATCTGCTAATTGTTTAAAGCGGATTGCTGCCTTTTTCCAAGAACCACTTTCAAGCATTGGCGTGCCTGAAGAATAACTTCCAGCAACGGAAATACTTTTTGTGACCATTGACATACCGGTAATTGTCACATTATCTGCAATATTAATGTGACCTACGATACCAACAGCCCCTGCTAGCACACAATTTTTGCCAATAGTTGTACTACCAGCAATGCCACATTTCGCAGCCATTGCTGTATTTGCACCAACTTTGACGTTATGTGCGATTTGCACAAGGTTATCAATAATGACACCATCTTCCAAAATTGTGTCATCTAAAGCACCACGGTCGATACTACAATTTGAGCCAATACGCACATCATTCCCGATGCGTACAGAACCTAATTGAGCAATACGATGCCATTTCCCTTGATAAGGCGCAAAACCAAACCCTTCACCACCGATCACCGTATTTGCATGGATACGTACACGATCACCTAACTTAGCTTCACCAGTAATCGTCACATGCGAATCGATAAAACAATCTTTACCAATTTCAACACCATGATCAATCTTCACTTGTGATTCAATTCGAGTTCCTTCACCCACCACGCTATTCGCACCAATCACCACATAATGCCCAATATAAGCAGTATCAGAAATGATTGCTGAAGGATGAATTTGGGCAGTACTTTCAATTCCTGTTTCTACAGATTTTTTTTCAAAAACATGCGTCAGAATAGCGAAAGCCAGATACGGATTGGGTACGACAATGAAGTTTTGCTGTGAAGGGATTTGTGACTGCATCTCTGCAGTCACAATCAGCGCACCAGCCTGAGACTGTTGAGCTTCATTCAGATATTTATCTGCGTTTAAAAATGCAAGCTGATGCGGTTGAGCACTCTCTAAACTTGCCATTCCACTGAATAGCAAATCTAGCTGGCCAATACATTGACCTTGAACAAGTTGAGCAAGCTTTTCTAAACTGAATTTTTGAGAATTCATTGATTATTTAATTGCATTAACCTTTTGAATCATTTTATCAGTTAAATCAAACTTAGGGTCATACGCAAGTGCTGAATTTTTATTCAAAACAACATCTAACTTATTTTCTGTGCGCAATTGTTCTGCAACTTGCTTGATTCGTGTATCCATCGTGCGATTTAAAGACTGAATATTCCCTTGAACCGAAGCTTGAACTTTTTGCTGTAAATCAGTCAGCTCTTTAAGTTTAGTTTGATACTGTTGACCCATTTGCTGCTTTTGCGCAGCAGTCAACTTATCACCACCCTGCTGAGCTTTTTGCTGCATTGCTTCCAGCTCTTTAGCCAGTGATTCAATTTTAGTGGTTTGTGGTTTCAACTGCTGTTGAATTTGAGCATTTTGTTGTTTTAGATAAGTACTTTGATCCACCACCTTTTCTAAATCAACCACACCGTAACCTGCTGCATTTACCACAGCAGAACACGACATACCCAATACCGCCAAACTAGCAAATAATTTATTCATCTTATCAACCTGTAATTTTGTTATTCCCAGAAGGGTCGTACTTAGAACGTACGACCAATCTCGAATTGAATTTCTTTTGTTTCATCGCCAGCTTTATCATTAAGCGGGAATGCATAACTGAGTGAAATTGGACCAATCATCGTAATCCAAGTAAAGCCTGCACCAACGCTATAACGCATATTGTTCATATCAAAGCCGTAGTTATCTTTACAGTATTGACGGTCTTCACTAGATTTAGGAACGTCACATTGCGTATCAAATACTTGCGCACCTTCAGCAAATAAAACTGGACGGACTTGACGAGCCCAATCGCCTTTAAATGGCACAGGTAAAGCTAATTCAGTACCAAATTGAATTAAAGCATTACCACCCACTTCTTCTGGATCATAGTCAACCTTATTTTGCGCATCATAATACACACCAGGATATTTAGGCCCTAAAGTACTGTTATCATAGCCACGTACCGAACCAAAACCACCTGCATAGAAGTTTTTATAGAACGGCAAATCATTACCATAGCCTAACTTACCGTAACCACGTAATACAAAGTCTTTACCCAGTGGGAAATAGGCTTGTGCATCGTAAGTGATTTTTTGATATTCAACATCACTACCTGGTAATGCAATTTCGGCATTGACGCGGTGTGACATACCCGATGTAGGGAATACCGGGCGATTCAAGGTATTGTATGACCAACCCAAGTTAAGGTTATAAGTTAAGAAATCACCTTTAAACGCACTATCGTATGATTCTTCAGGTACTGCGCAAGTGTTGTGAGTAACAATTTTATTACCTTCACTATCTAGTACAAAATCTCCATTCGCATCAGTTTTGTATACAGGCACAGTTAATTGTGAGTTACCAGACGCATCCGTAGGACAGAATGATGTGGTATCCGTCGCCTTCCCACCATTTGCTAGTAAATAATCACGCACATAAGTAGAAACATATGGGCCTGTAGTTACTTCGGTATTATCAATATTCAAGCCCATACTGATACTTTGGTTTTCATCGATCGGATAACCAAAGTTGATACCACCACCAAAACTGTCAGTGACGTAGTTGTTAACGTTATAGTCGTCATCTAACTTGGTTTTACGGTAGTACATATTATAACCACGACGTACACCATCAATAGTGAAATACGGGTCAGTTACACTGAGGTTGTAGTAATCTTGAGTCTCAGAACGTGACAAATCGATAGAAACTGCATTACCTGTACCCAAGAAGTTGGTTTGACTCAAACCTGCTTGGAAAGTTACACCGCCACTTTGTGAGAAACCAACAGCCAAAGTACTTGTACCTGAATGCTGTTCTTCAACATTCACATTTAAATCAATTTGATCTGGCGTACCCGGAATACGTGCAGGTTTAACATCAACGGTTTTAAAGAAGCCTGTACGCTCTAAACGCACTTTAGACAAATCAATTTTTTCGTTACTTGCTAATGCGCCTTCCATTTGACGCATTTCACGACGTAGAACTTCATCAGCTGTTTTCGAGTTACCTGTAAAATTAATGCGGCGAACAGTGACTTGCTGACCCGGATTCACATAGTAATTTAAATCGACCAATTTGGTGTCTTTATTGATTTCAGGAACAATGTTCACTTCTGCAAAGTAGTAACCTGCGTTACCGTATTTACGAAGTAAAAGTTGTTTAACACCATTCACTTTTTCTTGTGAATATAAATCGCCATCTTTATAGAGTTTTAAAGCGTTTAAATCAGTTTGCGTATAAAGCGTATCACCTAAGAAATGAGTTTTACCAAACTTAAATTGTTCACCTTCATCCACCGAAACTTCGATAAAGACGTGTTTTTTATCTTCACTCAAATTCAGACTTGAATTGGTAATGTTAAAGTTGATGTAACCTTTGTTGAGATACATCGCACGTAAAGCTTCTAAACTCGCAGCCATCTTTTCACGTGCATAACGGTCATTACGAGAAATGATCGAGTTCCAACCACTTTCTTTTAATGCAAAAATTTGTTTAATTTCGCTTTCTTTAAAGACCGTATTACCAATGATATTGATATCAAATACTTTGGCAGATTGGCCTTCTTCAAACTCGATTAAGACATTAACACGGTTGTTTGGTTGAGCGGTTGTAATAACTTTGACATCAGCATCATAACGACCTTGCTGCATGTACTGTTGTTCTAATTCAGTTTCAACCGTTTGCAAAGATGATTTCTTTAAAACTTCACCTTCGGACAGACCCATTTTCTTTAAGCCTTCTTCCAAGGCTTCTTTAGGAATAAGTTTATTGCCTTTTAGCTCAACTTTAGAAATTACTGGGCGTTCAACCACTGTATATACAAGGGTATTACCGACTTGTGAAGACTTCACATCATCAAACAAACCCGACGCAAACATGCTACGAATTGAGTTTGAAATGATTTGATCATTGACACGATCACCAGCGGAGAATGGGATCATTCCGGCTACATTGTCAGGAGTTAAACGCACTAAGCCATCAACACGAATATCTTGTACTACAAAATCATCTGCTGCATATACTTGTTGTGCTACGGCCATAGCACTAACCAGTGCCAATGGCATAAATAAATGTTTGTGCTGCATGCCAGTCTTTTCCGCTGTTAATTTATTTCGTATAACGTTCTTATAAACGCATAATGTCATTGAATAGAGCCAGTAGCATCATGCTACCCAGCAATACCATACCAATTTTTAATCCAACCAATTGTATTTGTTCAGAAACAGGTTTACCACGAATTAATTCAATAAAATAGTAAATTAAATGACCGCCATCGAGCATAGGAATCGGTAGTAAATTTAAAATACCCAAACTTACACTCATCAGTGCCATAAATGAAATGAAGGTTTGCCACCCCATCTCAGCACTTTGTCCAGCCACTTTCGCAATAGTAATCGGACCAGATAAATTATCTAAACCAACCAAACCACGCACCATTTTTACAATAGAATTCAGGATCATACTAGATATCTGACCTGTTTTTTCTACCGCTTTGCCCATCGCCTCTACAGGCGTGTATTGAATGGTTTGTTTGTATTCGGCTGGAATATTGACTTTACCCGGATCACTTTGTACACCTAAAAGCCCTGTGACTTTACCCATTTGGTCACGCTTACCTTGCGGCATCACGCTTAAATGCACAATTTTATTTTGTCGTAAAACATCAATTTTAAGTAACTTTTCTGGAGAAGCTTGTACAACTTGTACAACATCAAACCAGTCTTTCATTTTTACGCCATCGATCGAAACAATTCGATCACCCACCTGCATCCCTTGGCGAATCGCTGCGCCATCTTCACTAAGCTTTGAAACCACTGCAGGAATTTCAGGACGATACGGTGTAAAACCTAGAACATCGAGTGGTGACTGAGTTTGATCACGTAAGAAACTTTGAATCGGTAAACTGAAGTTTTGAATTTGCCCTGCTCGTTCAGCTTGAATTTGAATATTGCCAGTTTCACCTACACGATCAACCAAGGCATAATTCAAGCGCTCCCAAGTGGATACTTGAGTACCATCTACGGCAGTAATTTTATCACCAGACTGCATTTGCGCAGTCGCTGCTGGTGTATTCGGTAAAATTTTACCTACGCGCGTATTGAGCTGTTCCTGAGCTGGTAAAAATAAAATCCAAAACAAAACCACTGCAAAAGCCAAGTTGATGAGTGGCCCTGCCGCAACAATTGCAATACGTTTCCAAGGGTGTTGTCGGTTAAATGCTTTTGGTAAGTCTTCTGCTGCGACATCACCTTCTCGTTCATCCAACATTTTGACATAACCACCCAGTGGCAATGCAGACAGTTGATATTGAATACCTGATTTCTTCGACGTCCACTTGAGCAGTGTTGGGCCAAAACCAATCGAATACACCAAAACCTTTACGCCCAGTTTACGTGCAACAAAATAATGCCCAAATTCATGAATCGCTATTAGCGGTCCAAGTAGCAATATTGCTGCAATAATCATAAACAAGGCATTCATGTCTTAACTTCCTGAATTCAATACTGCTTTTTCAGCAACCATACGTGCCGATTTATCTGCATGCAAAATAACATCAATATTATTTGCAGCTGAGTTTTCAACTTGCCCCAACACATGTTCCACAATTTGAGGGATTTGAGTAAAGCCAATTTTCTCATGCAAAAATGCTGCCACGGCGATTTCATTGGCTGCATTTAAAATCGTAGGAGCTAAGCCTCCAGCCTTCATGGCTTGACGTGCTAATTTTAGCGCTGGGAATCGCTGTATATCAGGCTGTTCAAAATTTAACTGAGAATGAATAAATAAATCTAATGGAGGCACATGTGTTTGAATACGCTTCGGCCATGCTAATGCATGAGCAATAGGCGTACACATATCAGGATTACCCATTTGCGCCAAAGTCGAACCATCTACATATTGAACCATTGAATGAATGATACTCTGTGGATGGACAACAACTGTTACAAATTGTTCTTCAACTGCAAAAAGATGACAGGCTTCGATCAATTCCAAGCCTTTATTCATCAGCGTTGCAGAATCAACAGAAATTTTTTGCCCCATCGACCAGTTTGGATGCTTACAGGCTTGAGCAGGCGTTACACTTTGTAATTGTTCTAAACTATGATGTAAAAATGGACCACCAGATGCGGTGAGTAAAATCTGTTTGACACCCAATTTTGGCTGACCATGACGCTCACCTTGTAGATAAGTTTCAGGCAAGCACTGGAAGATTGCATTATGTTCAGAATCGACCGGCAGTAACAAAGCATTATTTTCACGTGCGGTCTGAATCATGATGTCACCCGACATCACCAGCGCTTCTTTATTTGCAAGTAAGACACGTTTACCCGCTTTCGCAGCAGCCAATGTCGGTAACAACCCTGCTGCACCCACAATAGCGGCCATGACCACATTAACTTGTGGATGTTCTGCTACTGCGATTAATCCGGCTTCATCATGTAAGATTTCAATATCAGTTAATTTTTCAGCTACGAGTAATTGGCGCAGTTCATCCACTTTATTGAATGGAACAACTGCGATTTTCGGTCGATATTGTTTGCATATTTCGACAAGTTCTACAATTCGGCTATGTGCAGTGACTGCAAAAACTGAATACTCTTCGGGGTGCTGTTGCAGAATCTTTAAAGTACTTTGACCAATGGATCCTGTTACACCCAATATACAAACAGATTGTGACATCTATAAATCTACGCCAATTAATTTTAAAACATACATACCTGCTGCAAAGATAGGTGCTGCAGCAAGCAACGAGTCGATACGGTCCAGCACACCACCATGTCCGGGAAGAATACGACCAGAATCTTTGATCCCTGCACGACGCTTGATCATCGATTCAAATAAATCACCAAGTACTGAACTAAATACTGTTATTACTGAAAGTATTAAAAATAAAATATGTTCAGCGATGCTTAAATCAAGATAAATAATTTCAACAACAATAACAATTAGCATTGCAGTGAATAGACCGCCATATAAACCTTCGATCGATTTATTTGGGCTCACATCTGGTGCAAGTTTTTTCTTACCAAATTTACGTCCCACGAAGTATGCACCACTGTCTGCACCCCATACCAACAGGAACAGATACATGAGCCACCACGGTGAGTTCATCCACACAGAAAAAATAGCAGTTACCGCAGCAGGAACTAAGACTAAACCAATACCACTCAGACTCGGGTTATACCAGTTATCGTAATCAGGATAAGACTTCACCCAATAGACACTTAAGATCCAAGTAAAGATCGAAGCCGCCCAAAGCAGTAATGCAACATCTGTAAAATGCAATGCTAGTGCTGAAAGAATAGCAGTGACTAGACCATAGCCCCAAGCGAAAGGTTTAATCACATTTTGTGTATTCCGCGGCATGAGTTTGAACCACTCATAACCCGCGACAGCTGATGCAATAATCATCAGCACAAGCATTGGGTATTTAGACTCGGTTGCAAACATGCAACTCAGTACAACTGAAACCAGTACCAATGCGGTTATTATCCGCTCTAACATTTATTTATTCTCAAACTGCTCTTGTTGAATCTGCTCTGAAGTCTTACCAAAACGACGTTCACGACCACCAAATACCGCTAGTGCGTCGTCAAATTCTTCAATGGTAAATTCAGGCCATAATGTCTGGGTAAAATAAAGTTCTGCATACGCAGCTTGCCAAAGCAAGAAGTTCGAGAGACGGAAATCACCACCTGTACGAATTAACAAATCTACCGGAGGTAGATCACTTAAACTGACATATTGACCAAAGACTTCAGCATCCACTGCTTCAAGATTTATTTTGTTAGTTAAAACATCTGCTGCGATTTTTTTTGCAGCCTGTGTCATATCCCACATACCACCGTAACTAATTGCAATAGTTAAAGTCATGCTATCGAAATTAGCAGTCCTTTGTTCAGCTTGCAACATTAAGTCACGTAAGTTAGGAGATAAGCGAGAACGATCACCAATAAAACGTAGGGAAATGTTAAATTTTTCCATGCGTGGCAACTGTTCATGAATGGTTTCTTCAAGAAGAGCCATCAACAAATCAACCTCAAACTGAGGACGATTCCAATTTTCACTCGAAAAAGCAAAAACCGTCAGTGCTTGGATATTTCTTTTACGACAATGTTCAACGATGGGATCTAGGATGTCCTTTCCAGAACGATGCCCTTCACCTTTTTGCATTTGATTCTTTTTGGCAAAACGATTGTTGCCATCCATAATGATGGCAACATGTTTTGGAAGACGGGAAGTTTCTTCAGATGAGGTCATTAAAACTTAGACCTTCATCAATTCAGCTTCTTTTGCAGCCAGACGTTTTTCAACTTCAGCAACGAATTTGTCTGTGATTTTTTGAATGTCATCACCCGCGCGACGCTCATCATCTTCAGAAATTTCTTTTTCTTTTAACAATGCTTTGATATCACCCAAAACATCACGACGGATGTTACGGATCGCAACTTTTGCATTTTCAGCTTCGTTACGTGCAACTTTCTGCATGTCTTTACGTGTTTCTTCTGTTAATGCAGCCATAGGAACACGAATAGCATCAGCAGTAATCGGGTTTAAGCCCAAGTCAGATTCACGGATTGCTTTATCAATTGCAGCAACCATTGAACGTTCAAAAGGCTGAACAAGTAAAGTACGAGAGTCTTCTACACCCACGTTCGCTACTTGGTTTAATGGCACATCAGAGCCATAGTAAGGAACCATAACACCATTTAAAATTGATGGGTGCGCGCGCCCTGTACGAACTTTAGCAAAACCATGCTCTAGAGAATCTAGAGATTTGTTCATACGGTCTTCTGCGTCTTTTTTAAGATCGTTAATCATGTGATCTTCCTTACTTAATTCGAAAAGATGTAAATTCTAAAATAGCTTGTAGTATAAAGAGCTTTAAGGCCCACGTACATTAGTTAGTAACGTGAGTACCCTCTTTTTCACCCATTACCACTGAAAGTAATGAACCTGATTTGTTCATATCAAATACTTGAAGTGGAACGTTGTGGTCACGGCATAAGCAGATCGCAGTTAAATCCATCACACCCAGTTTTTCATCTAAAACTTGGTCAAATGTTAATGCATCGTATTTCACTGCATCTTCATATTTACTTGGATCTTTGTTGTATACGCCATCAACCTTCGTCGCTTTAAGGATAAGATTGGCTTCAATCTCGATACCGCGTAAGCATGCCGCTGTATCTGTCGTAAAGAATGGGTTACCCGTACCTGCGACAAATACACACACTTCGCCACGAGTTAAATGACGAATAGCATCACGGCTAGAGTATGATTCAACTACTGCACCAATGGGTAAAGCTGACATTAGACGAGTTTTGATATTACGTCGTACCAAAGCATCACGAAGTGCCAAACCGTTCATCACAGTGGCCAACATACCCATTTGGTCACCTGTTACACGGCCAACCAAACCATCTTTTTGTAATTGGCTACCACGGTAAAGGTTACCACCACCGACAACGATACCCACTTGAACACCCAAACCAACAAGGTGCGCAATTGCGAGTGACATTTGATCGAGCACTTGTGCATCGATACCCATCTCTTTATTGCCCGCTAAAGCTTCACCTGAAAGCTTAAGCAGGATGCGACCAAAACGTGGTTTTTTAGAATCAAGCATCATCAACTCCGAATTATTTAATTTCAATTATTTTTAATGAATCGTTTAAGCAGACTTAACCGAGATTAGTTTTGCAAATAAGTCATATTCATCTGCATCTGTGATTTCTACTTCAAGTAAATCACCTGCTTTAATCACTGACTTATCGATATCTTCAACAAAAACATTACCGTCAATTTCAGGTGCATCTGCATAAGAACGTGCAACAGCAACTGGGAACTCTTCTTCAAGATCATCCACCAGTACTGTCATTTTCTGACCGATACGACTTTGCAATTTCGCAGCAGAGATTTCTTGCTGAACTTGCATGAAACGTTCATAACGCTCTTGTTTGATTTCTTCAGGCACATGATCTGGCAAATCATTTGCAGTCGCGCCTTCAACTGGTGAGTAAGTAAAACAACCCACACGATCAAGCTGCGCTTCTTTTAACCAATCAAGCAACATTTGGAAGTCTTCTTCAGTTTCACCCGGGAAGCCCACAACAAATGTAGAACGAATCACAAGATCAGGACATTTCTCACGCCAAACTTTTAAACGCTCCAGTGTATTTTCACTGTGTGCAGGACGTTTCATGAGTTTTAGAATCTTAGGACTTGCATGTTGGAATGGAATATCCAAATACGGCAGGATTTTGCCTTGTGCCATTAAGTCAATCACAGCATCTACATGTGGATATGGATATACATAGTGCAGACGCACCCAGATACCCAATTGACCCAATGCTTCACACATGTCATAGAATTTGGTTTTAACGGGCTGACCGTTCCAGAAGTCCAATTTGTATTTGGTGTCTACGCCATAAGCCGATGTATCTTGAGAAATCACAAGGACTTCTTTTACGCCTGCTTTTTTCAGCGCTTGAGCTTCAGTCAATACTGAACCTACTGGACGAGAAACCAAATCACCACGCATGCTCGGAATAATGCAGAATGTGCAACGATGGTTACAACCTTCTGAAATCTTCAAATAAGCATAATGTTTTGGTGTTAATCGAATACCTTGTTCAGGTACTAGATCAATAAACGGATTGTGTTTCGGTGGCTCAGGCACGTATTCGTGCACAGCTTCCATCACTTCTTGATATGCCGCAGCACCTGTCACTTTTAAGACATTTGGGTGCATTTGGCGAATTTTGTCTTCGTCTTTACCTAAACAACCAGTCACAATTACGCGACCGTTTGAACTCATCGCTTCACCAATGGCATCTAGCGACTCTTGTACTGCAGATTCAATAAAACCACAGGTATTTACAACTACTAAATCGGCACCATCATAATCTGATGCTACATCATAACCTTCAGTCTTTAACTGAGTTAAAATTCGTTCGGAATCTACCAATGCCTTAGGACAACCTAAAGAAACAAAACCGACTTTGGGGGATTTCATGAATCTGCGCTCCACTATAATCCGCGTATTGTATGTCTTTTCAAAACATAAAAACAGGTGAAAAGGTCACTCTTTATATCACGCACCAAAATAATGCTATAAATTCATCCATATAATTTCATTTGCACCATTTTAATGCATTTTAGATTTACAGCCTGTTTTTAATCAGCTATACACTTTATTTAAAGTCTTAAATAAGCGCATTTATTCAAATAAGCATCAAAACTTAGCGTATTTCTGAAATAGTTGGCTTATATCTTGCATAACTTGCATCAATTCGAACCTTATTAGATTGAACGATTTGCTTTATGAAGATGCCATTGCGCCATTTTAAGACAGGAACCTCTCGCTAATGGATCAGACTATGACGATTGATTACCGGCTTTTAGTGGATAATTTAACCACTGCCATTTTATTGGTCGATAGCAACCTGAATATTTTTTATTTAAATTCATCTTGTGAAGCGCTTTTTGACATCAGCTTACTTCGTGCATCAGGTCAGCCTGTATTAAATTTACTTCATATGCCCGATGATGAATTCAATACGCATGATGCATTAATGAATACATTAACTTCTGGTCAACACTATACGCGCCGAGAAGCAACGATTAATGTCAACTTTAAAGACATTCATGTCGATTACACCGTGTCACAACTCAACTCTGGTAAACCCTACCATCCTTTGCTATTGATTGAGCTGAATCAAATCGACCGGATGTTGAAAATCTCTAAAGAAGAAAACCTGATTCAACAGCATCAAGTCGCACGACAACTGATTCGTGGTGTTGCCCATGAAATTAAAAATCCACTCGGTGGTATCCGTGGGGCGACACAACTTTTAGCGCGTAGCTTAAATGATCCGAAGTACAGCGAATTCACCGACATTATTATTAGTGAAGTAGACCGATTACGTAATCTTGCTGACACTATGCTTGGTTCAAGACAATTACCAAGTTACGAACCAGTCAATGTCCATGAACCCCTTGAACGTGTTCGTTCACTGATCGTCAACCAAACCAAAAAGAAAATTAAGATCACTCGTGATTACGACCTTTCTTTACCGGATGTTCTGGCAGATCGTGATCAATTAATTCAGGTCATGCTGAATATCAGTGTTAATGCTGTTCAGGCGATGACTGAAAATAAAGAGTTCTTTGTTGAGCATCAACCAGAACTAACCTTGCGCACACGTATTCAACGCTTAGTCACCATCAATGGTGTATTAAAACGTTCTGCGGTACGCATTGACATTGAGGACAATGGACCGGGTGTCCCACAAGAAATATTAGAATCCGTATTTTATCCTTTAGTGACAGGACGAGCGAAAGGCACAGGTCTCGGCCTTAGCATTGCACAAAATATTATGCATCAACATAACGGAATGATTGAATGCCAATCAGTTCCTGGAAAAACAGTATTTAGCCTATATTTACCTTGGGAGTCAGATCATGTCGCGTAATAAGATTTGGGTCATCGATGATGATCGCGCCATGCGTTGGGTGCTGGAAAAAACATTCAAAGAAGAAGGTTTTGATGTTACCAGTTTTGAAGAAGCACAATCCGCTTTAGATCAGTTAAGTGTCGATGCGCCAGATGTTATTTTGACAGACATCCGTATGCCGGGTATTGATGGACTGACCTTTTTAGGTAAAGTCAAAGGCAACTACCCTGACTTACCTGTGATCATTATGACTGCACATTCAGATTTAGAATCTGCTGTGTCGAGCTATCAAACGGGTGCATTTGAATATCTACCAAAACCTTTTGATATTGATGAAGCCTTAGCGCTTGTAAACCGTGCAATTTTACATATCGCCAAATTACAACAACAAGAATCTGCTAAAACCGTTCAACCGATTCAATCTACAGAGATTATTGGTGAATCTCCTGCTATGCAGGAAGTCTTCCGTGCCATTGGTCGTCTTTCTCAATCACACATTACTGTATTAATTAATGGTGAATCAGGCACAGGGAAAGAATTGGTTGCGCATGCGCTGCATAAGCATTCACCACGTGGCAACAAGCCTTTTATTGCGCTCAATATGGCAGCAATTCCAAAAGATTTGATCGAAACTGAATTATTTGGTCATGAAAAAGGCGCATTCACCGGTGCTAACACACAGCGTCAAGGGCGTTTCGAACAAGCCAATGGCGGGACTCTTTTCCTTGATGAAATTGGCGACATGCCATTTGAAACTCAAACACGTTTACTGCGTGTTTTAGCGGATGGCGAATTCTACCGTGTCGGTGGTCACATCCCAGTCAAGGTGGATGTCCGTATCGTTGCTGCAACGCACCAAGACTTAGAAAAGTTAGTACATGAAGGTCGCTTCCGTGAAGACTTGTACCACCGTCTAAACGTGATTCGTATTCATATTCCAAAACTTGCACATCGTAGTGAAGATATTCCGATGCTTGCACAGCATTTCCTTGCAAGTGCAGGTAAAGAACTTGGGGTAAGTCCGAAGATTCTGCGTCCTGAAACGCAAGAATACATGCAAAAACTGCCATGGCAAGGTAATGTGCGTCAGCTTGAAAATACCTGTCGTTGGTTAACGGTTATGATCACAGGCCGTGAAGTTTATCCAGAAGATTTACCGTCTGAATTAAAACAGATTCCAATTCAAGGCACAGATGGCAATCCTGCTACTCAAGGGATTGATCGTATTGGTGTGCATCACTGGGATGAGTTACTTGGTCAATGGGCCGTACAAAAACTTAAAAATGGTGAGATGAAAATTCTCGACATTGCCACACCAATGTTTGAACGCACCCTCATCAATGCTGCACTACAGCAAACACGTGGGCGTAAGCGCCATGCAGCAGAACTTTTAGGTTGGGGTCGTAATACCTTAACCCGTAAACTTAAAGAACTCGGTATGGACAGTGCCGAAGATGATGTCGAAGAAGAATTAGAAAGTTAATTTTCTGATTTTCATTAAAAAAGCCAGTCACTTAACTGGCTTTTTTATTTTGAGATTTTTTAGCAATATTTTATGCCGTAAAGCCGACATAACGTGAATAACCTTCCACCCCTAAATCAGACTTATATATCAGAAACTCAGGGAAACTTGAGGCGGTAATTTCAGTAAACATATGATATTGATCATCATTGGCATGCAAGTCATCGACTGTATGCTGCATAGTTTGCTCAAATTCATCGGTAATAAACTCAAAACCAATATCCATTGCAATAAACAGCACATGCTCACATGGCTGTACATACTGCTCTTCTGACCAATCAATCACTTGCTGCTGACAATGTGGACACTGAATGTTATCTGAAGGAGAAATATCAAGTTCGATCAATTGATAAGACATAGAAGTAAATTTATTCATGAATATTAGATTTATTCTAACAAAACTTAGTTTCAGCTAAAGATATTTATTCAATAAAAAAGGAGCCGTAGCTCCTTTAAATATGACTGATTTCGATTATTTCTTGAGGGATGATTTATAGGCAGATAATGCAGCCACCGCGATAGCCGACAAAGCAATACCCGGCGCACTTGCAATTAAAATACCTGTCGTTCCTAGACCTAGCGCCAAAATCTTGCCTGTAAGTAATGGACCTGTCATTGCACCCAAACGTCCCCATGAAATTGCACTTCCCACACCTGTCACTTTCCCAGCTGGTGTATAGAAAATTGGAGAGATCCCATACAAAATCGATTGACCACCTGTAGAGAAAATTCCGCCCATGATGCCTGCAGCAATGAGTACAGGAATGGAATTTGTTGTAAACAGCACAAACAATGCCACAAACAAACCTGAATAGATAATCACTGCCATTTGCCATAATTTTAGGCGATCCAGCAAGTAGCCTAAACCCAGCGTACCAATCACTGCGCCCACTTGGAACATCAACATGATCATAAAAGCTTGTTGCTTTTCCAACCCTTGTTCCATAAGCAAGTTAGGCAACCAACTGATCAGAATATAGTTCACCATTAAGGTAAAGAAGAAACTCAGCCAGAGCGGCAATGTATACTTATAACGCTGTTCAGCAAAAAGGATTTGCCCCATCGGTGGAACCGTTTCCTTGGTTTCTGCCTGAACTTTTTCTGTACGCTTATCTTTTAAGATAATCGCCATGAATGGAATCAAGATTAAAGGCGTTAAACCACCAATTAAAAATAGTGTATGCCATGAGATATCTTTAAAGACAATACCCAAGCCAGCAACAAAGATTGCACCTACGGGTAAGCCACAGTACATCAAACTATTTAAGCGCCCACGGTTAGCATCCGTCGCTTCATCACCCACCACCGAGATCATCGTTGGCATCGCAGCACCCAAACCTAAACCTGTAAAGAATCGTGCGATATATAAAATTTCAATGCTTGGTGCAACTGCCGTGATAGACATAAATACACCGAAGATAAAAATCGACAACATCAGGACTTTCTTCTGTCCCAAATAGTCAGCGACACGCCCCCCAAAGAACGCGCCAAATAACATACCAAACACACCTAAGCTAAACACATAGCCCATTTGTACCTGATCTAAGGAAAATGTCGCTGCGATTCCCTTTGCTGCGATACCGGGTGCTTGTAGGTCAAAACCTTCAAAAAATGCCACCCAGAAACACAAAAATACCGTTAGAAATTTTTGCATTTTTCCCGATTGTTGATTTGCCATAATCGAACTCCATTCATGTAGCGTAAACCCACTTGTACGCCATGCCCTGAAGTTTCGGCTTTATTGGGTAGAATAAATACCACTACAAAGGTCGGAATTCACACGACCAAAAGCCCACCATTAAGACTTAAAACTTTGTATATCAATAGTTTTAGATCTTATTTTTTGCATTTATAATTCATTATCAATCACTTAAGTTTATGAAAGATTTTAATAATCAAACCATAGCTAAAACTAATGATGATCAAAATATTCATTTAATCCGATCAAATACCAATAGCCAATAATTTATTGGCAATAAAAAACCCGCAACTGAGCGGGTTTTTTATTTAACTCAAAATCTTATGCAGATTTTTTCGCTTGGTTATTCTTACGAATCGTAATCATCACCAATTGAACAGCTGCAGGTGTTACACCTGGAATACGACTTGCTTGTGCCAATGTTTCAGGCAATACATTCTTCAGCTTCATGGTAATTTCACGTGAAAGACCAGAAACGACATCGTAATCAAAATCAGCTGGAATACGTGTATCTTCCAAACGCTTCATTTGCGCAACGTCTTCTTGCTGACGGTTAATATAACCTGCATATTTCACAGCAATTTCAATTTGCTCACCCACAAATGCTGAAACTTCAGAACCCGTCAATTCAGCAATTTGCGCAAAGTTGATATTTGGACGTTTGAGCAAATCAATTGCATTGGTTTCTTTTGACAGGTCATCGCCAGTCATTTCAACGAATTTTTTGCCTAGTGGATTGTTTGGCGCTGCCCAAAGGTGTTGTAAACGACCTTTTTCAGTTTCTACAGCTTCCATTTTTTGGCAGAACGAATCCCAACGCGCATCATCCACAAGACCCATTTCACGGCCAATTGCTGTTAAACGCTGATCCGCATTATCTTCACGTAACATCAATCGGTATTCCGCACGTGAAGTGAACATACGGTACGGTTCTTTAGTACCAAGAGTAATCAAGTCATCAACCAATACACCCATGTACGCTTCATCGCGTTTTGGTGTCCATTGATCTTGATCCCATGCACGACGTGCTGCGTTTAAGCCTGCAAGCAAACCTTGCGCACCCGCTTCTTCATAACCCGTTGTACCGTTAATTTGACCAGCAAAATACAGGTTATTAATCGATTTGGTTTCTAAAGAGAATTTCAATGATTGTGGGTTGAAATAATCGTACTCAATCGCATAACCCGGACGCAAAATGTGCGCATTTTCCATACCACGAATCGAGCGAACCAATTCAAACTGAACGTCGAATGGTAAAGAAGTCGAAATACCATTTGGATAAAGCTCATGTGTGTCCAAACCTTCAGGTTCCAAGAACACTTGATGCGAATCTTTATCGGCAAATTTATGAATTTTATCTTCAATCGATGGGCAGTAACGTGGACCCACACCCTCAATCACACCAGTATACATTGGTGAACGGTCTAAGCCGCCACGAATGATATCGTGAGTTTTCTCGTTGGTATGTGTGATATAGCAATTGATTTGCTCAGGATGCATCGACGCATCACCCATGAATGACATAGTCGGAGATGGGAAATCACCCGGCTGTGGCGTCATCACAGAGAAATCAACTGATCGCGCATCGATACGTGGCGGTGTACCTGTTTTTAAACGACCTACAGGTAAGTTCAATTCACGAAGGCGCGCAGCCAATGAAATTGAAGGAGGATCGCCCGCACGACCGCCTGAAGCATTATTTAGACCTACGTGGATCACTCCACCCAAGAATGTACCTGTAGTTAATACAACAGTTTTCGCATCAAAGCGAATACCCATCTGAGTAACCACACCTTTTACAGTATCGCCTTCAACGATTAAATCGTCAGCTGCTTGTTGGAAAATATCCAAGTTCGCTTGATTTTCTAAGGTTTCACGAATCGCAGCTTTATAACGAATACGGTCAGCCTGTGCGCGAGTCGCACGAACAGCCGCGCCTTTACGTGAGTTTAAAATACGGAATTGAATACCACCTTTGTCAGCAGCCAATGCCATTGCACCGCCAAGCGCATCAATTTCACGTACTAAATGTGATTTACCAATACCACCAATGGCTGGGTTACAGCTCATCTGCCCTAAAGTCTCAATATTATGAGTTAAGAGTAAAGTCTGTCGACCCATACGTGCCGCAGCAAGAGCTGCCTCAGTACCCGCGTGACCGCCGCCGATAACAATGACATCGTAAACTTTAGGATAATGCATAGTGGTAAAGGAGATTAAAAAAGGATGACGGAAGATTATAGCAAAAATTCACCGATAAGTTGACTGATTAACTCGATTTTATTGTTATTGACTACTGTTTTATGCCTATATATTTCTTTATGAACATACATACTTTGCATATTCCATATAAAAATATACATTTCTCAAGCAAATGTTACTCGAAGATTGTTGTTTTATTCTGATGATTTTTTATTCTGTTATAGATCCCATGAGAATCATAAGGACTATAAGCATGAATAAGAATATTTTGCTATCCACGGTTTTATGCGGTTTATGTTTATCACCACTTGCTGCCTCAGCCAATGATAAAGTTGAGAAAGTGTATGATGCACAGCGATATCAACAAGTCTGTAAAGGTAAAAGCCAAGGCGCTCAAGTTTCATTTGCCTATCGCGGTATTATCTGGAATGGTACTTGCGAACCACAATTTTTTAGTTCTTCCAAAAATGCAAATCTTCATGGCGAAGAAGCCGAATTATTAAGCACATGTAGTGCAGATGCAAAAGCCACTACTGCAACGATTAATGGACAAGAAATTAAAGGAAAATGTGCTTTAGGGTTCACTCCTCCTCGTCCTAAATAAACAGTTGTCGATAAAAATATCGACCAATTAACAGATCAAAAATAAAGCGGGTAAAACATCAGTTTTTACTCGCTTTTATTTATTGCTTATTTATCAAACTGAGATAAACTCAAAAACACTATAAGGATAAAAATATCAGGAAATTCCATGGATTCGGGATTATTTGCATTTTTTCTACCCATTGCTTTAGCCATTATGATGATGGGTTTGGGACTTGAACTTTCAGTCAAAGACTTTTTACGCGTTGGACGCTATCCAAAAGTTATTTTCATCGCTTTATTTACTCAGCTTATTCTACTGACCAGCATTGCGTTTTTCCTGTGTAAGTTGCTTGAGTTACCCCCTTTACTCGCGGTCGGGCTCATGTTGCTTGCGGCTTCACCCGGTGGCCCCACAGCAAACCTTTATAGCTACCTATATAAAGGTGATGTTGCATTAAATATTAGCTTAACGGCCATTAACTCAGTTGTTTCGTGCTTTACATTGCCTTTTATTGTCAACCTTTCCATTTTGCATTTTGTTGGTGAAAGTACCAGTATTGGCATGCCTATCGATAAGATCACCCATGTATTTCTGATTATTTTGATACCGGTATGTTTCGGTATGTTTATTCGTAACTCCTTTCCGACCATTGCATATCACATCAACAAACCGATGCGAATGTTATCTATTTTTTTATTAATTCTTATCTTTACACTCGCAGTTTTGCGCGAACAATCCAACATTATTACGTATTTTGCCAGCGTCGGCATTGCAACCTGTTTACTCTGTTTCAGTGGACTATTTTTGGGTTACTTAATTCCATTCCTCTCGGGTGTGCCTGAAAAACAGGCTCGTGCGTGTACCTTTGAGATTGGTATTCATAACACCAGTATCGCCCTAACCATCGCACTGAGTGTGCTTGAAAACACCACAGTGGCGATACCTGCCGGTGTTTATTCTATTTTTATGTATTTATTGGCGACCTTATTTGGTTTTATTTTGACGCGCCGTGGCAGTCACTTGATTCAACAAGTGAAAACCTAAACTATTTTTTCTAACGCAATCACCATAAGGACTTTGGTGAAAAACCATTAAATATGCTCAAGGAGAATAAATAAGATGGATTCTGGAATTATTACGGTTCTTTTGCCATTAGCACTGGCCTTTATTATGATCGGGCTTGGGTTAGAACTTACCCCCAAAGATTTCGCACGTGTCACCAAGCACCCTAAAGCCGTGTTGATCGCATTATTTTGCCAGCTCGTGTTGCTTGTTGGTATCGCCTTTCTACTATGTAAACTGCTAGCATTACCACCACTGCTTGCTGTCGGATTGATGCTACTCGCAGCCTCACCCGGTGGTAGCACAGCTAACTTATTTAGCTATCTATTTAAAGGTGACTTGGCTTTAAATATTACCCTGACCGCCATCAACTCAGTCATTGCAGCATTAACCCTTCCATTGATCGTGAATTTTTCGATCATGCACTTCATGCAAGAAGGGCAACAAATCAGTCTGCAGTTTGGAAAAATCCTCCAAGTTTTCGGCATCATTATCATCCCCGTCTGTATAGGCATGCTGCTTCGTCACTATGCACCTAAACTGACTGAGAAACTGCATAAACCACTCCGCATCTTTGCTGTGGTCTTTCTCATCTTAATTATTATCGGTGCTATTTACTCTGAACGACATAATATTGCGGCTTATCTAACCCAAGTTGGCTTAGCTACGGTTCTATTCTGTATTTTCAGCTTATGTATCGGTTATTTTGTTCCAAGACTGTTCGGCATCAATAGTGCTCAGGCACGTGCTTGTGCATTTGAAATCGGTATTCATAACAGTACGTTAGCCATGACCATCGCCTTAACGGTGATGGCAAGCTCTGCTGTAGCAATGCCTGCGGCGGTATATTCAATCTTTATGTACATCTTTGCCGCTGTATTTGGCTTCCTAATTACGCGTTTTGCACCAATCTCGACAACTACAACCGAAACAATTAAAAGTTAAGTCATTGAAAAATTAAAAGGATGCTACGTGCATCCTTTTATTTTTTGTCAATTTTGATAATCGCTAGCTGCAAGTTGCCGAGTTCCGTTACAATAGCTTTTTATAAAACTCATTTAGGTTATGTCCGTGAAGTGGTTACAAATTCATATTACTGTTGAAAAAGCTCAAGTTGATTACACTGAAACGCTGCTCAGTTCTTTAGGTGCAGTCAGTGTCACGCTAGATGATGCAGAAAATCAGGATTTACTTGAACCACTTCCAGGTGAAACACCACTTTGGAATAAAGTGATCGTTACTGGTATCTATGCACAAGAAGATGATGAAGAAATTGATGTTGCTGCATTAAAAACATTTATTAAAGCTCAACTTCCTGAAGCACTAATGCGTAGCGAATTCATTGAAGACCAAGAATGGGAACGCACATGGATGGATGCTTATGAGCCTATTCAAATTGGTGAGAAATATTGGATTGTCCCAGAATGGATGGAAGCGCCAGAAGCAGATGCCGTTAACATCAAACTAGACCCAGGTCTTGCTTTTGGTACTGGTAACCATGCATCTACATTCCTATGCCTACAATGGTTAGGTAAAGTTGATCTTAAGGATAAAATCGTCATCGACTACGGTTGTGGTTCTGGTATTTTAGGTGTTGCCGCTTTACTTTTGGGTGCAAAAAAAGTTTATGCCACTGATATTGACCCACAAGCCGTTTTAGCAACACAACAAAATGCCGAATTAAATGGTGTACTGGAAAATTTGTATGTAGGCCTACCTGAAGAGTTCAACCAAGAACTCGCTGGACAAAAAGCCGATGTGTTTGTTGCTAATATTCTTGCAGGCCCTCTAATGGCCTTGGCTGCAGAATTCTCAACTTTAATTAAATCTGAGGGCGAGTTCGCACTTGCAGGTGTAATTGAAGAGCAAGTTTCTGATGTTTCTAGTGTTTATTCTGAATTTTTTGATATATTAGACGTAGAAAAACGTGACGAAACATGGTGCCGAATTTCGGGTAAACGCCAACAGTATTAAAATTTAAAATGTGTACTTATGAGCGACAAATTAACTAACTGCCCAACTTGTTTTACAACATATAAAGTAACTGTTCCGCAGCTTACTGTCGCTCAGGGCATGGTTTGTTGCCCAAAGTGCTCTACATCTTTTAATGCACTGTCTCATTTGGTGGTAGATAAAGCGTTGTCTTTTTCTACCCCTGAGCAAGAAAATGCACCGCAAAAAAACTCCAATACTATTATTAATGTCAGCGAATTTAATAATACGCTTACACCAGTGACTGTTGAAGAAACACCAACCCACCATTTATTAAAACTATTTGATCAAAAAGTCGAAAACTCTAATATCGATCTAAAAACTTATTTAAATAACTTAAATTATTTCAGCACCGAACCGATCGGCAACCTTCCTGCTGTAAATTGGGCAGAACAGGCTGAAAAAGATAAAAAACGTACACCACTGAATTATTTTATGTGGTTCTGTATTAATGCTTTCTTATTTGGTGCACTTATATTCCAGTTTTTCTGGTTCAATCCACAATATTTAAAAAACAGTCCAGTGATGGGTGCTGCATTTACTGCAGTCTGTGATGTATTCAATTGTTCACGCCTAGAGGAACATTACAGCTTAATTAGTACCAAAAAAGTCAAAATTCGTAGCATTGGAAATAATGAAACACGTTTTACAGGTGAAATGATCAATTTTCATGACCGTAGTCTAGCCTTACCCAATATGAAAATTTCACTAAAAGAAAATGGTGCTGAAATAGCAAACTATACGCTTTTACCTGAAGAGTATTTGGATAAAAGTCTGCATGGTATCCAACGGATCCCAAAAAGTAGTCCTTTTAAATTCCAATTTAGCCTACCAATTGCACGCAAAAGCTTCGATAATTATTCAATTGAGTTGATTCGCCCCTAATATTGAAAAAAACTATTAAAAAAGTAAAAAAAACATAAAAAAAATGCAGTTTTCTTGCTCACTTTTTCCTAGACAATGGTATGATACGCGCCACGAAAGCTTTGTGCTGCAAACTCCTCGCTAATTTTTCACAACAAATACAATCCCAACCGTGCGCTTTATTACTTATTGCGTATTGAGTAGATTTTTTGTTTGTTTTTTAGGCTGTAACAATTATTAATCTATTGTTACGCTTATTTTTCGAACAATTTTGCGAGTTGTGTCAAGCTACAAGTAATGTACAAGTTTTAGAACTCCGCATTAGGAACTAAAACGGAGTTCATTCAAGTTTATAGACCACTTTTAACAAATCACTTTACCCAAGTGATATTTGATTTTTCGGATTAATTCGCATGAATAGCAAATCTCCTATTTTTACTGCACAATCTGATGTCGCTCTTCGTATTCACGTAGATCGCGCAGTTCGCCATTACTTTGCACAATTGCAAGGCGAGCAACCATCTCAGGTATACGATATGGTGCTGGCGGAAATGGAGAAGCCTCTTCTATCTGTAGTTCTTGAATATACACGTGGTAATCAAACCCGCGCTGCTGAGATTCTCGGCTTAAACCGTGGTACTTTACGTAAAAAGTTGAAAGCTCACGGTTTAATGAGTGAATAAATGATAAAATGCTTGCGGCTTCCGCAGGCATTTTTTTTAACCTGCATTTTGCTAATTTTGTTTTAATCTGTTCCTTGAAAACTGTGACGAAGATCATGACTATTAAACGCGCTTTAATCTCTGTGTCTGACAAGACTGGAATTGTTGAATTTGCACAAGAACTTACTGCTCTAGGGGTAGAAATTTTATCTACTGGCGGAACATACAAATTGTTGAAAGACAATAATGTTGCCGTAGTTGAAGTTTCAGAGCACACAGGTTTCCCAGAGATGATGGACGGCCGTGTAAAAACGCTACATCCGAAAATTCATGGTGGTATCTTAGCTCGTCGCGGTCTAGACGAAGCTGTGATGGCTGAACACAACATCGATGCAATCGATTTAGTTGTTGTTAACCTTTATCCTTTCGCTGCGACTGTGGCTAAACCGAACTGCTCACTTGCTGATGCGATTGAAAATATCGACATCGGTGGTCCGACTATGGTTCGTGCTGCTGCGAAAAACCATGCATCTGTAGGTATCGTAGTAAATGCATCTGACTATGGAACTGTTGTTGAAGAGTTAAAAGCTGAAGGCGCATTATCACATGCAACTCGTTTTGACCTTGCGGTTAAAGCATTTGAACATACTGCACAGTATGACGGCATGATTGCATCTTACTTAGGCGCTCGCGTAGGTAAGGAAGAAGGTCAAGCAGATAAATTTGCGCGTACTTTCAATACACAATTAAATAAAGTTCAAGACTTACGTTACGGTGAAAACCCGCATCAATCTGCTGCTTTCTATGTAGAAGACACAGCAACTGAAGCATCTGTTTCTACTGCGAAACAACTTCAAGGTAAAGAATTATCTTATAACAATATCGCAGACACTGACGCTGCACTTGAATGTGTAAAATCATTTGCTAAGCCTGCATGTGTCATCGTAAAACACGCAAACCCATGTGGCGTAGCAGTATCTTTAGACGGCATCCAAGCGGCTTATGACCTTGCTTATGCAACTGACCCTGAATCTGCATTCGGCGGCATCATTGCATTTAACCGCGAATTAGATGTTGCAACTGCGCAAGCCATTGTTGACCGTCAATTTGTTGAAGTGATCATTGCTCCAAGCGTTGCTGAAGGCGTGCTTGAAGTGACTGGCGCGAAGAAAAACGTACGTGTACTGGTATGCGGCGAGCTTCCTGCAATTACTGAACGTAAAGCTCAGTTAGATTACAAACGTGTGAATGGCGGTTTGTTGGTTCAAGACCAAGACTTAGGCATGATCACGAAAGATGACCTTAAAGTTGTGACTAAACGTGCGCCAACTGAAGCAGAAATTGATGACTTGATCTTTGCTTGGAAAGTTGCGAAATACGTTAAGTCTAACGCTATTGTTTATGCAAAAGGTCGTCAAACCATTGGTGTTGGCGCAGGTCAAATGAGCCGCGTTAACTCTGCTCGTATTGCTGCAATTAAAGCTGAACATGCTGGTTTAGTGGTTGAAGGTGCGGTAATGGCATCTGACGCATTCTTCCCATTCCGTGATGGCATTGATAACGCTGCAAAAGCGGGCATCAAATGCATTATCCAACCGGGTGGTTCTATGCGTGATGACGAAACGATTGCTGCAGCTGATGAAGCTGGTATTGCAATGGTCTTCACTGGCATGCGTCATTTCCGTCACTAAGTTGGCAACTTGATCATGACAATTAAGCACAGTCTTTTGCTTAATACACTAGATTTCTAATCTTGCATAAAGTCCTCTCCTGCTTTCAGGTTGAGGACTTTATGTCATTTTCGATTCATGGAGTATGAACCGATGAATATTTTAGTTTTGGGTAATGGCGGTCGTGAACATGCATTGGCATGGAAAATCGCACAAGATGACAAAGTTGCAAAAGTATTTGTAGCACCGGGCAATGCGGGTTCTGCAACTGAAAATAAATGCGAAAATGTTGCCTTAAATATTTTAGACAATGCTGCGATTATCGACTTTGCTAAAAACAATGCGGTGGATTTAATCGTGGTTGGCCCTGAAGCACCGCTTGTAAATGGTGTTGTGGATGCTTGCCGTGAAGCGGGTGTAAAAATTTGGGGCCCAACTCAATTTGCTGCACAGCTTGAAGGCTCTAAAGCATTTGCGAAGCACTTCTTAAAACGCCATAACATCCCAACTGCTTTCTATGATGTATTTACAGAAGTAGATGCAGCAAAAGCATTTGTTGAAAAAAATGGTGCACCAATCGTAATCAAGGCAGATGGTCTTGCTGCGGGTAAAGGCGTAATTGTTGCCATGACCAATCAAGAAGCATTTGATGCGATTGATGACATGCTTGCAGGCAACAAATTTGGCGATGCTGGCTCACGCGTTGTCATCGAAGAGTTCTTGGCAGGTGAAGAAGCATCTTTCATTTGCATGATTGATGGCGACAACATTTTGCCAATGGCAACGTCTCAAGATCACAAACGTATCTTTGAAGGTGACCAAGGTCCAAACACTGGCGGTATGGGTGCTTACTCTCCTGCGCCTGTTGTGACTGCTGACGTATTTGAAAAAACCATGAATGAAGTGATGCGTCCTACCGTTGAAGGTATGAAAAAAGACGGTCATGTTTATACAGGTTTCTTATACGCAGGCTTAATGATTGATGAACAAGGTCAACCAAAAGTGATCGAGTTCAACTGTCGTTTTGGCGACCCTGAAACTCAACCAATTATGATGCGTTTAAAATCATCTTTAGTTGATTTGGTTGAAGCTGGTATCGCTGGTAACTTACCTGCGGAAGCTGAATGGGATGAGCGTAAGACTGTAGGTATCGTACTTGCATCTAAAGGCTACCCAGAAACTTCTAGCAATGGTGATGTGATTTCTGGTTTAGACACAGAAATGGCTGATGCAAAAGTATTCCATGCAGGTACAAAAGCGCTTGAGAATGGTGACATTGTGACTGCTGGTGGTCGTGTACTTTGTGTGACTGCTCTAGGCAACACGATTGGTGAAGCACAAGCCAAAGCGCTTGAACTATGCGAAAAAGTGACTTTTGATGGTGTTCAATACCGTAAAGATATTGGTTACCGCGCAATTGCGCGTGAAAATGCTTAATCTTAATTTAAATTAAATAAACAACCCGCCGAGTGCGGGTTTTTTTTGATATATTCAATTAAATATCAAACAAATACTTTATTAAAATGATCTTTAATTTATTTAATCGACCATCTGAAGAAATACAATATTTAGGGACACCTTATACTCAAGATTGTTTAGACGCTATTGGTGTCATTCTCCAAACTCAAACATATATTGAAAAAGCATTACTTTTATCTTGCAATCAAATACATGCATATTTAATCAAATCTAATAGAAATACTTACATTATCAGATCAGGCTTTAGTTCAGGCTATTCTGGTGAAGGACCTAAAGGATTAGCATCATCACTGCAACTTCTTTTAAAGCACAATATAGAAGTTGAAGAAATTAATATTTCTGAAAAATTAATGAAGAAAGTAAATCATAGTTCATTATCAGATGCAGATCTTGAAACAATGTTCACAGCTAGAGTTGTAAGGCCAATTAACATATACGAATACATCTATGCAATTTATAAAACTACGGAATACCAAATCAATAATGACCGTTTCTATCCAACAGAATTACCTTTCCACTTGGTTGATTCTCGAATTTTCGATCTTGCTCTTAAATTTAATTATGATCCCAATTACTCAATCTTAACGGCATATACAAGATTAGAAGATATTGTCAAAGATAAAATTAATGATCATAGTCTGTTTTCTAACAGTCTTTTAAAAACCGCATTCATTTCAGATAAACAACGCAAATCAATTTATTCATGGGATACAAACAATGAAAAGGTTTCAAATGCCCTAGGTTTGATGTGTGCTGAATTAGCAGGAGACTTTCACTTGGGAGATTCTAGGCAGCTAACCGATAAAAGTCTTCTGCCATTTGATTTGGTGTCTTAAAATCCAAGCCTTTTTGAATTCTTCGCTGATTATA
>NZ_VPDJ01000012.1:0-121202 GCF_013417755.1 Acinetobacter sp. YH12231 | reverse complement strand
TTAGAGGAATTGCCACAAGATACGATAAGCTAAAACGTAACTATCAAAGCGCTGTTGCTTTAGCTTGTATATTTATATGGTTGCCTCTTTAGCTCAATTTATCGGCTGTAAATGTCAACACACCCTACTCTATGCTTTTAATTTTAAAGGATGATGTAATGCAAAGAGATCAATGCCACTCCTATGCATTGATCTCTTGAAATTAAACTTATTTGCTGACCGTACTCATAAAGCTCACTGCGGAAAACAGCCAAATAAACAGGATAAAACTCCGTCCCTGATTAAAATGCGCGACATCGGTACCATGCAAAATATTATGACGGGTCATCGCTACGGTAGAGCTGCTATCCATTTGATAGGCCGCCAATTCGGCAAAATACGGATTCAACTCATTGGCAATTTTAGATTTGTGCCAAAGGCTTTTAATTTCACTGCCTTTAAGTCCCGGTACAATTTTATAGACATCGACAAATTTAGTGCCGTTTTGATTTAAGAAACCGGTTTGAATCAAGACGTCCGTCAAAATACCTTCAAGCTGTGCATATAACACAGGGATACAGCCTGCATGAATATTTAATTTATACAGTTTAAACGCATCTAAAAGTACCTGACGGCGCGCTGCTTTATGTTCACCAATATTCAAAGCATCAAAGGCTTTCAACATTTCTGTCTGAAAAAACTCGGTGTTAATCGCATCGAGTAAATGAAACTGTTTTTGATCTTCATGTTGATGAAGCAGTTGCCAAAAATACAATAAATTTAAAGCATCATTCGCTACTTTCATTTCTACCGGCTGATCTAGTTCATCGGCCAAAATATCGAAGTAAGGCTCATCTTGTGCCAAATGACGCAGGGTTTGAATCAGTAAGGCATGCTCATCTGCAGAAATCTGCTCTAAATATTGCTGCGCATCTTTGATAATGTGATGCCCCAATTTATGACGCTGTTCATTTTGAGGAATACGAGTGATTGGCTGATCGTCTTCATAGTCATCTTCATACATGGGCTTGTTACTCTTAGGCATCACAGTTATGCCCTATTATCACTGTAATTGTGTCAGCAATATAGATTTTTTTACTTTTGCAAAGATTTCACCTATTCCCTTGTGCAAGTACTGGCTATCTCATGTAAAATTACAGCCCATTGCATAAATACGAATGAGAGAGTCATATCCGTGCGTAATATTTTAGTTACTAACGCCCTTCCATACGCGAATGGCCCAATTCATATGGGTCATTTACTCGGTTATATCCAAGCAGATATTTGGGTACGTGCGATGCGTGCAATGGGTCATAACGTGACTTATGTATGTGCGGACGATGCTCACGGCACAGCGATCATGCTCCGTGCGGAAGCAAACGGTATTACACCTGAACAGCAAATTGCCAATGTTCAAAAAGAACATGAGCGTGACTTTGCTGGCTTTAAAGTTGACTTTGACCATTACGACTCAACCAACAGCCCTGAAAACCAAGCACGCGCTTCTGAGATTTATATTAAGAACCGTGAAGCAGGCAACATTGCTGTACGCCCTGTTACGCAATTGTTTGACCCTGAAAAAGCGATGTTCTTGTCTGACCGTTTCATTAAAGGCACATGCCCAAAATGTAAAGCAGAAGACCAATACGGCGACTCTTGTGAAGTGTGCGGTACAACCTATAACGCAACTGAATTGTTGAATCCGAAATCGACTTTAAGTGGTGCGACTCCTGTAGAGAAATCTTCAGATCACTACTTTTTTAAACTGCCGAACTTTGGTGAATACCTACAAAAATGGACACGTGATGAAGGTCGTCTACCTGTGTCGATTGCCAACAAATTGGATGAATGGTTTGAAGCAGGTTTATCTGACTGGGACATCTCACGTGATGCACCTTACTTCGGTTTTGAAATTCCAGATGCGCCAAACAAATACTTCTACGTTTGGGTTGATGCGCCAATCGGCTATATGTCGAGCTTTGAAAACTACATCAAGACCAAACGTCCTGACCTAAGCTTTGACGATTACTGGAAAAAGGATTCTCAAAATGAAGTCTATCACTTCATTGGTAAAGACATCGTTTACTTCCACGCGTTGTTCTGGCCTGCAATGCTTGAAGGTGCAAACTACCGTACCCCAACAAGCTTATTCGTTAATGGTTTCTTGACTGTAAACGGTCAGAAGATGTCTAAATCTCGTGGTACATTCATTAAAGCAGAAACGTATCTTGAGCATTTGAACCCTGAATACTTACGTTACTACTTCGCGTCTAAACTTTCTGACAAAGTTGAAGATTCTGACTTGAACCTTGATGATTTCGTTCAAAAAGTGAATTCAGACCTTGTTGGTAAAGTGGTAAACATCGCTAGCCGTTGTGCGAAATTCATCAACACCAAGTTTGATAACAAACTTTCTGCAACGTGTGCAGAGCCTGAATTGGTACAAAGCTTTATTGATGCAGGTGCATCAATCGCTGCTCAATATGAAGCACGTGAATTCTCTGCAGCCATCCGTGAAATCATGGCGCTTGCTGACAAAGCCAATCAATATATCGATGAGAAAAAGCCTTGGGCTTTAGCGAAAATTGAAGGCGAAGAACAACAAGTACATGACGTATGTTCTGTCGGTATTAACTTGTTCCGTCAATTGGCGGTGTACCTTGCACCAGTACTTCCTACCTTGGCAGCAGAAGTTCAAAGCTTCTTAAAATTAGAATCTTTCGACTTTGCGTCTGGTAAAACGATTTTGGTGGATCATGAAATTGCTCAATTCCAACCATTGATGCAGCGTGTAGACCCGAAAGCGGTTGCTGCAATGGTCGATGCGTCTAAAGATTCTTTAGCTGCGCCTGCTGAAGCACCAAAAGCGGAAAAGAAAAAAGAGAAGAAAGCTGAGAAAAAACCTGAACCTAAAGTTGGAGAAGCTGAGATTATTGGCATTGAAGACTTTATGAAAGTTGACCTGCGTGTCGCAGAAGTTTTGGAAGCTGCTACGGTTGAAGGTTCTGACAAACTTCTTCAATTGACTTTAAATGTCGGTGAAGCTGAACCGCGCAACGTGTTTAGCGGTATTCGTGAGTTCTACCAACCTGAAGACTTAAAAGGCAAATTAGTAGTCATGGTGGCAAACCTTGCACCACGTAAGATGCGTTTTGGTATTTCAAACGGGATGGTTTTAGCTGCGGGTAATGGTGAAGGTGTTTGGGTGATTTCACCTGAAACTGGTGCTAAACCGGGTGATAAAGTGTCTTAATTTTTAGATTAAGATAAGAAAAAGCCTCTACGTTGTAGGGGCTTTTTTATGCCTTTAGGTTCCCTCTCCTTTTAGGAGATGAGAAGCACTGCTTCGCAAGGTAACAAAAAATCTTTTGTTTACTTGATGGTGCGTCCATGTATCACAAGTGAACGGCGACATCCATGTCGCCTACCATCTAAAACAATGCTCTGTGACTAGTTCTGTTTTTTATGAAATCGAGCAAATCAGCTGTAAATTTTAGAACTTCAGCATTTGCCTTGTCGTATTGCAAAGAATCACTTTTAGCTACTCATATACTTTAAATAAATGATTCATTTCGACAAATTGACGTAGCTTTTGATCAAGTTGATCTGGAAACTCCCCAAAAAATTTATCCAACTGATCCAATTGAATACTTTCAGCTTCGGTGCTGTTTTTTAAAATATTAAATCTTAATCCTTGCTCAAATGGAACCTCTAAAGCACCAAATAATAGTATTTTCGCACTTTCTAATAATTCTAAACTTTCAAAAGCCTGTAACGCTTTTAGAGCTTGTATCGTTTCAGCATAATAATCGCCTGAGCTATTATGAAAATATTGATCAAATCCACCATTAAAAACTTCTGCAATTAATATTTTCACAACAAAATAGACTTGATTCTCAAAACTTAGTTTTTTCAAATCCTCTAAATCAGATACCTGCTGTGATAAATTCAACCAATATACATATTCTTCAGATGCTCTATATTTTTTCTCCTCATCGTAGTATTTCTTAGCTGCTTCTATTTGGTTTCTATAGCCTTTAGCACAAGGAACACATAAACCCTGATTCTTTATTGCCGTATCAGATAAAATAAGTGCTTTACAAGTCAAACAAGCAATTCTTGTTTCCATTTACACCTCCATATATTTTATGCTTGCAGATACACATTACCCTAAGCAACTTCCAATAATAAGATTATTCCTACTTAAAAAAGGCTTTGTTGCACAAACCTATCTGTAAAGGCTTTTTCAGCGATATAATTTTCAAATGAAGAAGCTTACACACAAAATCTACCGCACAACCAATTGGCCCGCATATAACCGAGCACTCATGAGTCGCGGAAATATTGCCCTTTGGTTTGATTCTGCTACGCAATGGTATGCACCATCAAAAGGCAAACAAGGGCGAAATCAAACCTACTCCGACGCAGCCATCCAATGCTGCTTAATGATTAAATCCTTATTTCGTCTGTCTTTACGTATGGTTACTGGCTTTGTGCAAAGTCTGATTAAACTTTGCGGATTAAATTGGATAGCTCCAGATTACACCACGCTTTGTAGAAGACAAAAGCATATTGATATTGTAATCAGCTACCAAAAAAGTAGCGATGGGCTGCATCTACTCATAGACTCTACAGGCATGAATTTTCTAGGTGAGGGCGAATGGAAGCGCAAGAAACATGGACCTGAATATCGTCGCCAATGGCGTAAACTTCATATTGGTATAGATGCTGAAACCCTTCAAATACGCGCCATTCAACTCACTACAAATAATGTGAGTGATTCACAAGTGCTTGGTGATTTACTCGATCAGATTCCACAAGATGAGCAGATTGACTCTGTTTATACCGATGGAGCTTATGACACCAAGCAATGCCGTCAGGTCATTGCAGATCGGCAAGCGCATGCGGTGATTCCACCTAGAAAAAATGCGAAACCATGGAAAGATATAAAGAGTAGCTCGCTAGAGCGAAATGAATTACTTCGAACAGTTACACGTTTAGGCAGGACACTATGGAAAAAATGGTCAGGCTATCATCGGCGAAGTTTGGTTGAAACTAAGATGTACTGCATTAAATTATTAGGAGATAAACTCAATACAAGGAGTTTTGATAGCCAAGTGAATGAGATACATACACGTGTAGCAGTCCTCAACAGATTTACGGAATTAGGTCGACCACTTACCCAAGTTACGCCTTAAATTTGGCTCAATTAGGGGCGTTTTGCATTTCCAATCTTTGTGCAACAAAGCCCTTAAAAAATAAAAATTAAACCAAAAATAATCACATTTATATTCGAGAAACGATCAATTTTTTTTATTAAAAGGAAAAACAACCTAATGTATGCTAAAAACATCCACTATCTTACAAGGTATAAGAATTCCATGAAAAATATAAAACCCCTATTCTTTGCACGTATTCTCATCAACACATAAACATAACAACTAAAAAGCCCCTAACTAGAGGGGCTTTTTATTATTTCTGCGGACTTAATCCATTCTGCGCAAAGTTTGGCGAACGAGGCCCATACAACAAGCCCTTCTGCTCACTTAAACGAGGTGAATAAAGTAAATGACTAACTGTCCCAGACAACACATAAGCTTTATCGCTTAAATGATTCGAGATTTGGTCAACTAAAGCACCCACTAGCATACCGACTAAACCAGCATTATTGTTGCTGTTAGACAGCACTTGCTTTTCAGTTCCTTCCCAAAGTAACTCACCTGTTTTTAGATCAACTAACTTCGCTTCAACAGCAACCGTTGCAACAGTTTGAATAACTTGATACTTAGAACCGTATTCCTTCACTTTGACATAAAGCGCAGCATCAGCACCAAAGATTTCTTGAAGCTTTTTAGGGCTAATCGTTTGTGCATCTGCGCCGTTATAAACACCATTTTCTTTAAACATGGTGTCAACAACACTGATTGGAAAAACGTAATAGCCAGCTTCAGCTACTGGCACCGTCACAGTCGACCAGTAACTATTGGTTGCACGAGTATCAGGTGATTCATTCACAGGTGGCATCACCAAAATAGATTTTGGCATATTTGCAGTATAGGTACTTAAATCACGTGTATTTTTAGGTGCAGTTGCACAACCCGTTAATAAGCCAACAACGGCAGTAACTGTAAATAAAGTTTTTAAATGCTTCATTTTTTTGCTCCTGCTGAAGTTTGACCCGTCATTTTTTTCAATAAACGATCCATTAATACAGTCGACTCAGGATAGACCTGACGCTCAAGCTCAAAATATTGAATCGCACGCGGTGCATCATTCATATTTAGGTATTGCAGTCCCAAATGTGCATACAGTCCAGGCGGAACAGCTAAGTTTTTCGCCTTAGCTTTTTCAACGTCTTTTTCAAGTTTTAATACTTGATCTTGTGGCATCGCTTTCTCAGGCAAACTTAAAGATAAATAAGTTTGCTGTGGAAATTCACCCCAGCTGTACAATGACTTTGGCGCAGTTGCGCACCCAACCAAACTTAGCGAAATAAGACCGCTCATCAATAAAAAAATATGTCTCACAGCAACATCCTATTACTTGTTAGACCACTTGCCAGTCTGTAAATCAAGCACAAGATTATTCACTGCTTCACGTACAGCTAAATCTAAAACTTTACCATTTAATGTTGAATCGTAAGATGCAGTAGAGCCAAAGCCAAGTACTTCTCGTTCGCTGAGTGCGTACTCACCAGCACCTTGTACAGAGTGTACAATCTCAGCCGTTTTTACATCTACAATGTTTAGATTAACTTTTGCATAAGCAATTTGAGTTTTACCACGACCTAGTACACCAAAAAGCTGGTGATCACCCACTTCTTTACGACCAAACTCAGACACATCACCAGTTAATACAAAACGCGCACCTTTAATCGACTGCGCAGATTTACTGAATCCAGATTCCTGCTGTAATTCAGATAAATTATCGCGGTTAAGTACAGAGAAATATCCAGACTGCTGAAGATGCGTTTCTAAAATTGTTTTTGCTTGACCACCTAAACGATCAACATTATCCGAAAAAATACCACGCATATAGCTTGAGCGATTGTCAAATTTACCAATCGAAACAGGTGTTTTTACACCAGTATATTGAACCGCTGCGGTTGCTGCTGTGACTTGCGGCGCTTGTATAGTTCTAGAAGTCTCTGTTGTTGAACAAGCTGTTAAAGACATACACCCCAATGCAGCTATTAATAAAATTTTATTAGACATATCATCCCTCTGATATTTATATAAAAAGCATACAAATAATAACAGTAAATAACATGATAAATGAAGAAATTTACCCGTTTAATAGCAACAAATATCGATCTAATTAACTTGTTTTTAACTCAGCTCTACCAACACATATAGCAGAATTAATACGCGACAGCCTGCAAAGATACATTTGACCTCAAAAATTTCAGCATAAAAAAGCCTCTATTCGTAGAGGCTTTTTTTGGGGGAGCTAAGTTCAATCACTTCATCCCAAAAATCAGCTTTAACCCAAGCACTGTCATCACTGCCCCTGCTGCCCGATCAAAACCCGCTTTAAACTTCAAATAGACTTTACGTGGTTTTTCTGCTGACAAAGCCACAGCGACCAATGAGCACCACCCTGCATCGATAAAGAAACACAAAACTGGCAGTACAAAGTAAAAATACGTTGGAATCTCTTTCGGTAAAAGTGCCGTAAAAATACTGGCTAACACAATTGCAATTTTCGGATTCGACAACTGGGTAATTAAACCAGTGGTAAATGCACGACGGAGTGACATTTCCGAACTGCTCGCATCGCCTGCTTCGATGGGTTCTTTGGCATGTTTTATAATTTTAGATGCCATCCAAAGCAGATATAAACCACCACAAATTTTTAAAGCCAAATAAGCAGAAGGTACAGCCAATAAAAATGCCTGCAAACCCAATACCGCTAATAGCCCAAATATTGCAGCGCCTAAACCTGTACCAAGCGCGGTAAATAAACCGTGTTTACGTGAAATCGCAATGGAATTCTTCGCCACATAAATTGACGTTGGCCCCGGGCTCATTGCACCAAGTAATAGTGCTGCCGCAATCGAGCCTAATATCCAAAATGATTCCACTGTCACACCGTTTTCACTTAAATTCGTGGCAATTTTACAGATAGAATCTCTGAATTTCTCCCTATAATTTGCAGTGTTTATTTTAATTGACCAAATTTTTCACTATAAATAACTTGAATACCGCATTAATCCATCGCATGATCGCTAAAAGTACAAATTAATATCAAGACAATGAAATTAGCCGAAGCCCTACTTTTACGCAGTGACTTACAAACTAAATTGGCCTCGCTGCAACAACGAATCAATAACAACGTGCTCATTCAAGAAGGTGATGCACCCAGCGAAGAACCAAATGCTTTAATTCAAGAAGCATTTGCTGTAAATACAGAACTTTATGGCTTAATTGAAAAGATTCACGCCACCAACGCACAGGCTAAAACCAGTTCAGGACGCTGCATGCTTTCGGTCCTCAATGAACGTGATTTATTGACCCAACAGCATCGTATCTTGCAACAAGCGATTGACAGCTCACGCCGTGAAAATGGTCGTTATAGCTCAAGTGAAATCCGTTGGATTAAAACCATTGCAGTGGCAGATTTACAGAAACAAGCCGATAGCATTAGTCAGCAACTTAGACAAAATAACTTAGAAATTCAGGCATCCAATTGGCAAATAGACCTAATAGATTGACCTGATTTAATCAATTGAACCGCGGTTCATTCCAATTCGGGCATACTGGGCGAGTACAGAGCCTTTTTAAATGTTTGTAAGGCTTTAATCCAACAAACTAAACTGCAGAAGTAAGACGTCTACTTCAAAATGTTCACACATGTGACGTAGCACACTGCATCTGTGACTCTTTACATGTCACGTCTCACTACCGTGTACTGACAGTATGTCCACCCTATTTTTGACGGATCTATCTGCTAGTCGTCATCCGCAGCGGCTTCATTGAGTGCAACATCCTCACGGGGTAATTTATAGTCATGGTCATTTACAGGGACACCACCAATGATCATGGTGCGATGTTCGTTTTGAGGACGATGCAATTCGTCAGTCGTATCACAACCCACCATCCAAAAACTGCACAGGCACAGCATAGGCAGCACAGCCCGACTTAATTTGCTCATTGGATGCCCTCCATTTTTATAATTATCTTGCTTATAAATTCAGCATAGCATTTTTGTGCAGATATTCACCTTATTTATCTGCCGATTTAGGGTCAATTGTCAGGAATTATGTCTCGGCGGTCTTTCCAATGCGGATGCAGATTGATGCCGATAGAAAAATATTTTCTTTTTAAAATAAATAATTTATTCATTTTCTTATAACCACATAGAAGACAAGTTACAAAACTGCTATCGAATACGATTTTACTTCGGACACTTTTGTCCGTTTAATAGCTAGATAAATTTAGAATGATGATGTCAAAGAATAATGTCCACACGTCAACAACTCGCTGCGCAAAACCGAGAAGTGCTTTTAGAAGCTGCAATTGAGGTATTCCGTATTCACGGGATCAATGCGCCTTTACAACTCATCATCAATCAGGCTCAAGTTGGACGTGCGACGTTTTATCGTAATTTTAATGACCGTCGTGAGTTGGTACTCGCCTTAATGCAAGCTGCCTTGAACCGACTTGAACAGCGTGCGCTTAATTATGCACAGTTCGATGATGGATTTATTCGCCTCATTCAAGACCATATTTATAATATTCCCTATCTCACGGCTTTAATGGAATATTGGCGTGTGATCGATCGGGATGATCCTGCCATGGTTGAAATATACCAACGACGTGATGCCATTTTGCAACCGATGATTGATCAGGCCATTCAAAATGGTCGCTGCCGAGCAGACTTTAAACCGGCAGACTATGCCATGGTCACCTCCATTTTACGTGCAGCTTTGCAAGGCCATACCGAGGCAGATCAGGAAAAACTCGCCAAACGTGCCGTGGAATTTTTACTACATGGTATTTGCGGGTAACACGTCATGTCCAAATCACCGCGTTTATTGGAACCTGCTCCGGATTGGACACCCGAAGAAAAACCGACTTTGCCCGGCTCTCCGGCTGCCATTGCACATCCCACCTATAAGCGTTTTTTATACTTCTTTATCGGTTTATTTGTTGCGATCTCGGGGAGTTTAAGTAATGGATTTATCACGGCAAATTTACCCCTTCTACAAGGTGAATATGGATTAACGCCTTCAGAAGCGGCATGGATCCCTGCGGCATTTGTTATGGCCAATGTCAGCTCTAACCTGATCTTATTTAAAGCCCGCCAACAATATGGACTTAGGCTATTTTCAGAAATTGGCTTGGTATTATTTATCGCGGTGATGGTGCTGCATTTATTTGTCCATACCTATGAAATGGCAATTTTTGCACGGGTGATCAGTGGCTTACTTGCAGCTCCACTCAGTTCGCTTGGGATGTATTACATCATGCAAGCCTTTAAACGTGCTCATTTTGGTCGTGGGCTTTATCTGGCTTTGGGCTTTCAGCAGTTGGGTATACCGCTGGCATGGATCATGTCGCCCTATCTGGTCGATGTAAATGATTGGTCTATTTTCTATACCTTTGAATTAGGTTTAGCCTTATGTTGTTTGGCGATGGTGGTCTCTCTAAAACTGCCACGCAGTCTACGTATCGAAGTGTTTGAAAAGCAAGATTTATTCACCTTTGCATTATTGGCACCCGGCTTTGCGTTGCTATGTATCGTGTTGACTCAAGGCCCGATTCTTTGGTGGTTTGAAGCTGAATGGTTGGCCTATTTACTCATCGCCGCTTTGATTCTTTTAGTTGTTGGTCTGACCTATGAACATTTTCGGGTCAACCCCCTTATTGTCACACGCTGGCTCGGAACATCGTCTACCGTGAGTTTTATTATTGGTGCCTTTGCCATTCGCTTTCTCATGTCTGAACAAAGCTATGCGGCAGTGAATTTTTTGAAAACCATGGGCATGGGACCCGACCAATTCGTTTCTTTTTATACCGTTGTGCTGATCGGAATTGTCTTAGGCACAGTGTTTAGTGCCCTGACCTTTTCCAAAGAAAAAATTGTGCTTCATCTGCTCGGTGCAGCAGGTCTCGTGCTCTTTGCCTGTGCACTGGATTACCACCTGACCAGTGATGTACGACCGCATGATTTTTATTGGAGTCAGTTTTTGGTGGGCTTTGCTAGTGGCATGTTTATTGGCCCACTTTTGCTTACAGGCATTGTCAGTGCTTTGCAAAAAGGCCCATCGCACATGGTGACGTTTATCGTGCTGTTTTCTGCGACACAGACCTTTGGGGGACTGGTTGGATCATCGTTCTTTTCGACCTATCAGCAAATGCGTACCCAAACTTATCAGGCACAGATTTATAATGATTTATCGCAAACCTCCCCTATAGTCGAACAGCGCCTACAACAATTGGCGCAAAGTGCGCATCAATATTCTTTAGACCCTAATTTAGATCAACAACAAGCCATACGTAGCCTTAATCAAACCATCACTCGAGAAGCCCAAGTTCGAGCCTATAACGATGTGATTTTTTTAAATGGCATATTCGCCGTTTTATTGTTGCTTTGGGGTTTATTGCTGATGGGCAAAAATAAATATCAATTACGCCAACAGCAACGCACGGATAGTAGTTAAAATTTTCCCGACTTAAACAACATAAGCAACCGCCCAATGACCTAATTGATATTGAGAACAACATGACCGAAGACCATAAACCCACTGAGCAAGCAGCACCGCAGCAACCACAAACAGCAACCGCTATGCCTGCGCCATCGAGCAAGCTTATTTCTACGCCGCAGCGTACCCTGGTTTTCATGTTGATTATCCTCTTGTTGGGGATTGCACTGATCTTATGGGCGTGGCGGATTGGTCCATTTCATAACAGTATCGAGTCGACTGAAAATAGCTATGTCAAAGGCAAAACCACGGTGCTTTCATCACAAATTAATGGTTATGTGAAAGATGTTTTGGTGACGGATTTTGATCATGTGAAAAAAGGTCAAGTGCTTATGCATATCGATGCAACGACCTATGATCAAAAAGTCACACAGGCTGAATCTGGGGTGGAACAAGCACAGAACTCACTTGCCAATCAAAGCCAGGCCATTGAACAACGCAGAGCAGATATTACGGCAGCCGAAGCGAAAGTGGACCAATCACGTGCGGCCTATGAATTAGCTCTTGCACAAATGACGCGCTACCAACAACTCGGCAATACTGGCGCTGCATCGAAATCAGAACAAGATAAAGCGATTGCAGACGCTAAAATAGTTTGGCCCAACTTCATCAAGCAGAAGCCAATTTACTGGTTGCCAAAGAATCATTCAAAACTGCACAAGTTGCAGCGACAGGGCTTAAAGCGCAAGTGAATAGTGCTAAAGCACAATTTGATCAGGCAGTGACCACCAAAGACTACAGCACGATTGTGGCACCTATGGATGGTCAACTTGGCGAAGTCAGCCCGCGTATTGGTCAATATGTTGCGGCAGGCACTCAACTGATGTATTTGATTCCACAGCAGCGCTGGGTGACTGCCAACTTTAAAGAAACGCAAATTGCAGATATGCATATTGGTCAAAAAGCGTGGTTCAGCGTCGATGGCATGAAACATCAAAAATTTTACGGCAAAGTTGAGCAAATCTCCCCTGCGGCTGGTTCTGAATTTAGTGTATTGAAACCTGACAATGCCACAGGAAATTTCACCAAAGTCGTGCAACGCATTGCCGTGAAAATTGCGATTGATCCCAATCAACAAGGTTTGGAAAACTTAAGACCCGGTATGTCTGTCGTGACCTCTGTTGATGTTGCTAGTTAGCGGATGCTGGTAGTGAAGTGCATTAAGTAAAGTTGAGCTGAACAAGATGTAAAGGATTTCATCTTCCGCACCTACCGTTTTACAATGCCTACCTATTTGACCTCTAACCACCAAGATAACGATTACCAACATGTTTGAATCTATCGCCCACGCCATTCCTGAGCAGACTATTCAATATCAAGGGGTTGATTTGTGTATTAAGCGTTTGGACTTGGTACACCCACAAATATCAGGCAATAAATTTTATAAACTCAAATATAATTTTATTGAGGCGCAGAAATTAGGGTTTAAACAGGTGCTTAGCTTTGGCGGTGCTTATTCAAATCACATTGCAGCCACAGCATATGCTGCACATTTATTTGGATTCGGTAGTCTAGGCATCATTCGTGGAGAAGAATTACAACATCAAGCCCGAAATCCTACTTTAGCCACCGCCGAACAGTTTGGTATGCAGCTCAGTTTTGTCACACGCCAACAGTATCGAGAACAGAAACAAGCAGACGCTTTAGCGCAATTACGACAGGAATTTCCCGAACATTATGTCATTCCTGAAGGTGGAACCAATGCATTGGCTATCCGTGGCTGTAGAGAAATCTTAAGCCATGAAAATCAAAAAAATTTTGATCTCATCTGCTGTGCAGTCGGTACAGGTGGAACCATAACGGGCTTGATTGAAGCCAGTGCTGAACATCAACATGTTCTTGGCTTTTCAGCGCTCAAAGGCAATTTTCTTTGCGACGATGTTGCTCAGCTGACGCAGAAAACCAATTGGAGCATCAGTGATGAATTTTGCTGTGGTGGCTATGCCAAAACAACGCCGGAACTTTTACAGTTTATGCATGACTTTGAGCAACGCTATGCGATTCCATTAGAACAGGTCTATACGGCTAAAATGCTGCGAGGTATTTTCTGCATGATTGAGCGGGGTCAAATTACAAGCCATCAACGTGTTTTAGTGATTCATACTGGTGGCCTACAAGGTCGCCTGAAAGGTTCAACCGAAGCGCTAAAAAGCGTATAATCCTGCGTCCTTTCTTCCACGCGGAAACTTACCATGTCGCAAAATCAATATGATGTCCTTGTTTTAGGTGCTGGCGCATCAGGCTTAATGACGGCATTTAAAGCGGCGCAGCGTGGACGCAAAGTTTTGGTGGTTGAAAAAGCTAATAAAGTTGGCAAAAAAATCCTAATGTCTGGCGGCGGTAAATGCAATTTCACCAATTTATATGTCGAACCAGAAAATTATATTTCACATAATCCGCACTTTGTTATTTCAGCATTAACTCGCTATACCAACTGGGACTTCATTGGTATGGTCTGCGAATATGGCATTGAGTACGAAGAGCGCAAACATGGGCAGTTATTTACCCAAAATGGTGCAAAAGAAATTCTCGCCATGCTATTGGCAGAATGTGACAAAACAGGCTTGGTGGATATTAAAACCAACTGTGAAGTAAAAGCAGTCAATGCCTTGCCAGAACAAGGCTTTCAAGTGGCAACCAATCTAGGCTATTTTGAAGCAGAATCGGTGGTTATTGCCAGTGGCGGTCTTTCTATTCCTACTTTAGGTGGTTCAGGAATTGGCTATGAGATTGCCAAACAATTTGGTCATTCTGTCTACCCCACTCGCGCTGGCTTAGTACCCTTCACTTTCTCCGATAGTTTTAAAGAAGTCACCACACGCTTGAGCGGCAATGCTGTTGAAGCCACGTTATCGAATGAGTTAAACAGTTTTACTGAGGCTCTACTCTTTACTCACCGTGGTTTAAGTGGCCCAAGCTCATTGCAGCTTTCAAACTACTGGGATGTCGGCCAACGCTTTAATATCAATTTCCTTCCAGCTTTAGATGTTTTAGATTTCCTCAAATCTAAGAAATCTAGTCAACCCAAAGTGTTACTGCGTACACTGTTCAATGAACACTTACCGAAAAGTGTAGTTATAGAATTACAAAATCTGATTTGGCCTGAACAAGCTGAATTAGCCATTGGCAATATTAGTGATGAAAAACTAGAACTTATTGCAAGCCGTTTAGAAAGCTTTGAAGTGAAGCCATCAGGCACTGAAGGTTACCGTACTGCTGAAGTTACACTCGGTGGTGTGGATACCACTGAAGTCTCATCAAAAACCATGGAAAGTAAAAAACAGAAAGGCTTGTACTTTATTGGCGAAGTGCTCGATGTAACGGGTCATTTAGGTGGATACAATTTCCAATGGGCATGGGCTTCTGCACATGCGGCTTCTGAATACGTCTGATCTCGACATAGAATGAATTAATCATAATCTGCAGATGATCTCTGCATAAAAAAGGCTGATTCATTCAGCCCTTTTTTTATGCCCGATCTGACTTATTCAAGATAGTCGGTTTTAAATAATGATACTGACGACGACGAAGTTCGTTGAATTGTCAGATCCATTTTTTCAACGGCAACTGAAATATGTTGTGGTTGCACGCTTGCGGTTTGTTTGAGTGTCGATACTAAAGTATTGAGCATTGAAATTACCCCCATTTTGCCATTCCTTTGCACGGATCATAAGTGTCATTCATGACAGCAATATGAATCCTAAGTTTTTATATTTTAAGTAATATTCCATATATCACTATTACTTAAAATACCAATTTTCGAGTAAATTTCAATCATTATTTTTGGACTGATTGGTATAATTTTTTTCACTGTTTGGCGGTGATTGTTCTGCCTGCTCCAAATTAGTGCGTTTTGATTTTGCAAAAATAAAGCGTCGTGCGCTTGCCAAAAAACCCACCGTGATCCCTGCAATAATCACTGGGGCTAAAAATTTATTCGGTGCTTTTGCCATACAATATTCCTTATAAAGCATTAAAATCGACCACTTAAGCGTGGCCGATTTTCTAAAGACGGAACAGGTTAATTAGGGTCATCCGGTTTTGGCGGAGTTACAGGTGCCGAAGGTACATCAACCTGTTTTTCAGCCTCGCCTGTCGATCCAAATGGATTATTTTGTGGTTGATCACTTGGGTTTACATCCAACTGATCTGGCGTCGCAGTTTCTTTTTCACTGACGCCGGGAGCAGCCTGTTGAATGTTTGGATAGCCATCATCGGTTTTCACTTCAGAAGTCATCACAGATGTTGATGGCGTTGGACTCGCTACAGACGATGTAGGCGTATTAAAGGTGGTTTTTGCCTTCGCCTGTTCCTGTACTGGATTCGGTTCGTTGGCTTCACGTTTTGCTTTATCAATTAGATCTGATAACAATCGTTCTGCTGGATTGCGACCACCTAAACCAAAGGCCAAAGCGAAAGCAACTGCGACCGCGCCGAGGGTTAAACCAAAGGCCAAATTTACGATCGAGTCGGCAATACCCATGGCACGTAAGCCCATGGCGACAACCAAGCCCATAATCAGCACACGAACCAAATTACCTAACCAACGTGAACTGTTGTATTCCCCACGTTGCACCACATTTGCCACAATATTGGCAAGCCAGAAGCCCACCACCAAGATCACGGCACCAAGTAAAATACTTGCACCGAACTGGATAAACATGGCAATCAAGGCACTGATTTGTTCAAAGCCTAAACGGTTAGCGGCTTCAGATACCGCAAACAGCATGGTGAAAAATACGATCAGGCAACCGACCACATCCGACACTTTGGTTTTGCCCAAAAAGCGTTGAATGTCTAATTTTTCTGGCACAGTATCAACACCTGTACCCGAGATCACATCCACAACTAGACGCGCTACAAAGCGTGACACCACATAGGCCAAGATTAAGATTAAACCTGCGGCAATGATGTTCGGTATCGCATACATGATCTCATGTAACATGGCTGTTGCAGGCTGAGAAATCGCCTCGATACCAAGTGCTTCGAAAGCCACAATTAAAGCCGTGATAATAACTATAGCAAAGACAAAATTACCCAAAACTTGAGCAAGTTTTGCATTTTTGAACATGCCCACTTTTTCGACTTGCTGCTGCAAACTCAAACTGTTTACCAAGCCTTCCACAATGCCTCGCACAATCTTCGCCAAGATGTACCCCACAAAGACGATGACACCGGCAATAAAGATATTTGGAAGATAAGAAACAACTTCAGTGACCATATTTTGGATTGGGAACAAGAGACCGTTCAAACCCAATATCGATAAAACAATCGGTAGGAAAAGTAACAAAATCAGCCAATATACAATTTCACTGATATTTTGACTGATTGGACTGACGCCAACCTCAGAACTAAGTTTTTCATCGAGTTGGGTTTTATCAAGCAGTTTCTTTGAACCGACTTTGACCAAACTCGCCACGATCCAGCCAATAAAACCTACAGCTACTGCAGCCAAGAGCTGTGGAATAAATAACAAGAACTGCTGAATCATGTTACTGAATGGGCCACTGACACTAGTCAAATTCAGTACATTGAGTGCACCAATGACGGCAATGATCAAAATTATCCAGAACACAACTCTGGAGACTATATTTTCAACATTGGAACGGTGCCCAGTTGCATTTGAAAGTTTTTGATTTGTACCTAATTTTTGCAGAACTTTTTTGACGCCAGCAGCAACCAATAAAGCAATGACCCAACCTATCAGGAGAATTGCTACTGCACTTAAAATGGGGTGAAACTGTTCCCAATAATACATGGCATCAAAACGGCCACGCGGACCACCCAGATAATCATTCATACGTTCGCCCTCATTGTTATACATGATCTGTTGTTATGTGCATTTTTACGTATGCCGCGTATCACACAGCATTAATGCTTTGAACTTAAGCTTTCTTTTCCACCTTAGTTTTTGCGTATTTTTTAATCAACCAAAGTATGCATAACTCCAACAAAAGCTCACAATTGAATGTAAAAAAGCCTTGGGACAACCAAGGCTTTATTTATGTCAGTCTGATGAGAAAATTAAGGTTCAGATCTTGCGCTCATGTAACACTGACTCATGTATTTATCATCAATGATCTGTCGCAGTTGCTGTATTTGAATCATTGGCAACAGCTTCATCCCCCGCTGTACCGCTAGTCGTATCATTGGCAGTTGCAGTTTGTGCATTCGGTGCAGGATGATCAGGTGGTGCATCCGAAGCAGACGGTTTCATATCTGCAAACATATAAAATAATAACGCGATTAAGAAGATACCCACTAAAATTAGCATATACACTGGGATACGTTTTTTTTGTGTTGTTTCTTCTGCGCTGGTGGTATGGGGCGGTTTATTAAAATCGTGTGTCATATTCCCCTCGCTATTTTGTTGTTCGTCGTTCACTTTTTATACTAGCAATACAATATCCTTTGTTGTGTGAAGAACAATTACAATCCGTGAAAACATGTAACTTAAAAGATCAGTTCAATTTACATCCGTTTTTCTGTTTAGATAGTTCCCTTAATTTTAGATTTAAAATCAATCGCTAAGGTAAAAATATCGGAGCATGAAATGAATGTACCATTTCAATCGTATTCATTTTCAGAGTATCAAGTGTTGCAAAAATAAATGCTTTTTTGAGCTAGATGGAATTCTCTGCTTTTGATGAATGAAATGAGCTATAATCATGCACCTTATTTTTCACCTGTTATCAAATCTATGGCGTACCATCAACAAGGTGTAACGCTTGATCTTGACACTGACGTCACTCATCAATGTTCCCTTCATTACACTCGTGATCAGCATCTTATTGGCATTATTGAATTTAGTAAGCCAAGTTATGTGTTGAAATGGGGTGATTTGGAATATTTCCGCCGACGTACTGAAGAGTTTTCAGTGATGCCATTCCCTGAATGCATCAATGCGATGGTGATTGATATTCGAAATATTGCGGCTTTTTTAGATAATGAAGTGCCTATTATTCCTTGGCGCTTGCTCGAAGAAGAATGCCCGATTCGCTTAGTTGTTCCCCAAGATCGACTGGAGCATTATGCTGGCTTTTTTGAACCGACTTGGTTGACTTCCGACGTAGACACAGCGATTCAAGAAATTCGTGAATTTATGGATATGTTTGTGCATTAACACGGAGATTAAACTAAAGTTTAATCCCGAAAACCTCCATTTGGAGGTTTTTTTATGCCCTTTTATTTTCATTATCTATTTCACAATAAAATTAAATTATTTTATATTTAATGACTTATAGCAAACTTTCTTATAAAAAATGTTCATAACTTATCCCATTTCTTAGTAACAATTCGGCAATAAATTTTGCTTGAGCCTTGTTCGATTTATCACCTAAGATGTAGAAAATGATCTCTTTTTTATTGTTGAAACATTCTTAAAAACAGAGCAATAAAACTAAATACGTAACAAGATCATAAAAAGTGGATATTAAATCAGGGTAAAAGGAGTTTTAACGATGACGTCAAAAAAACATTTAGCAACTTTGTTCTGTGCAAGTGCGCTCACTTTAGGGCTTAGCGCATGTAGTGACAATAAAGCACCTACAACGGATAAAGCTGCAGGAAGTGAAGCTGCTGTTTCTGACTCAGGGACTTTAGATAAGATCAAAAAATCGGGCACGATTGTTTTAGGCTATCGCGATTCATCGATTCCATTTTCATATATCGCAGATAATCCAAACCAACCTGTGGGTTATGCGCATGATCTTCAATTAAAAGTAGTTGAAGCAGTAAAAAAACAATTAAATCTTCCCGATTTAAAAATCCGTTATAACTTAGTGACCAGCCAAAACCGAATTCCATTGGTTTCTAATGGCACCGTCGACTTAGAGTGTGGTTCAACCACCAACAATAAAGAACGCCAACAACAAGTTGATTTCTCAACAGGTTTCTTTGAAGTGGGTTCACGCTTACTTACTGCAAAAGACTCTGGGATTAAAGACTTCGCTGACCTTAAAGGTAAAAAATTAGTCACCACGGCAGGAACTACATCTGAGCGTTATATTCGTCAACATGAAAAAGAGTTAGGTATTGGTGAAGTCATTTCTGCCAAAGACCACGCTGAGTCTTTCCTCATGCTACAAAATGGTCGTGCAGCGGCATTTATGATGGATGATATTTTGCTGGCGGGTGAAAAATCGAAAGCCAAAGATCCAAATAAATGGGAAATCGTGGGTACAGCACCGATTCAAGAAATTTATGGTTGTATGCTACGTAAAGGCGATACTGGCTTTAAACAAGTGGTTGATGATGCAATCAAAGCGACCTATAGCTCTGGTGAAATCAATGACATGTATAAAAAATGGTTCCAAACGCCAATTCCACCAAAAAATATCAATTTGAATTTCCCGATGTCTGATCAATTAAAAGCATTGATTAGCAATCCACATGACCGTGACGAATAACTTTCCCTAAACATTCTAAAGATGCTTAAGCCAAACGGATTTTGGCTTAAGCTCATTATAGGGAGTTCCTATGAATTATAGCTGGAATTGGGGTGTGCTGTTCCAATCTACAGGTGTAGGTGATTCGACCTACCTGAATTGGATTTTAATTGGGATCGGCTGGCTGTTTGTCATCGCTTTGGTGGCATGGAGCATTGCGATGGTGCTTGGCAGCATCTTGGGTATTATGCGTACCCTACCGAGTCCTGTAGCACGAGGTATTGGTACGGCCTACGTGACTATTTTCCGAAATGTACCCTTATTGATTCAACTGTTTATATGGTTCTATGTTGTACCCAACTTCCTCCCCGATGCGATTAAAAGCTGGTGGATGAATGACCTTGGGGCAAATACGACCGCCTTAATTTCTGCAAGTGTCGGCTTGGGTCTTTTTACAGCTGCACGAGTCTGTGAGCAAGTCAGGACAGGTATTGAAGCGCTTCCTTTGGGGCAAACCAATGCAGGTTATGCCATGGGATTTAGTACGGCTCAACTATACCGCTATGTGATCTTACCGCAGTCATTCCGCACGATTTTGCCACCTCTCAGCTCTGAGTTGACCAACTGTGTCAAAAACACCTCAGTCGCGTCTTTGGTCGGTGTTGCAGAAATCATTTCGCAGATGAAAACCATCAGTGAATACACGCAAAACACCATCGAAATTTATACCTACGTCACCATTATTTTCATCGTGATCAACATCTGTTTAATTGGTTTCATGAATTTTCTGGAAAAACGCCTACGCGTTCCTGGCTTAATTGCAGGAGATAAATAATGGAATGGCTCAGTTCTTTTATTCAAGACCTCCAAGCGTCTGGCCCTGCACTATGGCATGGTTTCAGCATCACGCTAAAAGTGGTGATCACGGCAACCATTGGTGGTGTCTTTATTGGGACTTTATTGGCGTTGATGCGCCTGTCCTCGATTAAAGTATTTAATATTTTTGCTAAAGGCTATGTGAACCTTTTTCGTTCTATTCCTTTGCTCTTGGTGCTGATGTGGTTCTACTTTGCCGTACCCTTTATCTACACAGGGATTACAGGTAACTATCTGACGATTGATACTGCCCTCGTGTCGAGTATTGTGGCCTTCATGCTATTTGAAGCGGCTTACTTTTCAGAGATTGTCCGTGCCGGGATTCAGTCAATTCCTAAAGGTCAAACTTCTGCAGCTTATGCTCTCGGTATGAGCTATAGCCAAGCGATGCGCTTAATTATTTTGCCGCAATCTTTTCGCAAAATGACGCCACTGCTTTTACAGCAAACCATCATTCTGTTCCAAGATTCAACCATGGTATATGCCATCGGACTGTTAGACTTTTTCCGCACCAACTATGTTCGAGGCGACCTCATGTCATTGTTAACTCAATACATTCTGTTTGCCGGTCTGGTGTATTTCACTATTAGTATGATCGCTACCTATGCAGTTAAAAAATTACAACGGAGGTTAAGTGTATGACCGATCAAAAAACGATGATTGACCTCCAAAATGTCAGTAAATGGTATAAAGATTTTCAAGTGCTTACCGATTGCACGACTCAAATTAAACAAGGTGAAGTGGTTGTCGTGTGTGGACCTTCAGGTTCAGGCAAATCAACGCTCATTAAAACCGTCAATGGACTTGAGCCTTTTCAAGCCGGTACGATTTTAGTCGACGGTATTTCCATTAATGACCCAAAAACCGATTTAAATAAATTGCGTAGTCGTGTCGGTATGGTGTTCCAGCACTTTGAACTGTTTCCACATTTATCCATTACCGAAAACCTGACCATTGCGCAGGTTAAAGTCTTGGGTCGATCAGAAGCCGAAGCCAAGAAAAAAGGCTTGGCTTATTTAGATCGTGTGGGTTTGAGTGCGCATGCCGCTAAATTTCCTGCACAGTTATCAGGTGGACAGCAACAACGTGTTGCCATTGCACGTGCGCTCAGTATGGACCCGATTGCCATGCTGTTTGATGAACCAACTTCGGCACTTGATCCAGAGATGATTAACGAAGTGCTTGATGTAATGGTGGGTCTTGCCAAAGAAGGTATGACCATGATGTGTGTAACCCATGAGATGGGCTTTGCTCGTCAGGTTGCAGACCGAGTGATCTTTATGGATCAAGGAAAAATTGTAGAAGACTGCAGCAAAGATGATTTCTTTAATGCTCCTCGTGGTGAACGAGCGCAGCAGTTCTTAAATAAAATTCTGCATTAACATCAAAACGTTTATTTAACTGATGTTACGAAGTAACATCAGAAGCGTAATTTGATTCAAATAAAAGTACGATACGCGGTAACGTCATCCGCAAGTGTTTGAGATAGAACTTCTTCTAATCAAAAATGTTTTTGCGATACTTTAGATAATTAGACGCTTGTGAACGAGTTTTGTCGGTGAGGTGATTGCACCGCAAGATGGTTTCCTTGCGAAGCACGCTTCTCATTTTGCCTAATGAGAAGCGTGCTTCGTAAGAGTACCTCCAGCCGAAGGCTAATCACTTTATTCATTCCCTTGATGTAAGACTCCGTCGAATTGGCTTAAAAATCATTTTAAAAATGCAAAATTACTTTTGCATGCGTAACATCAGTTATTTAATTTCCGAAAATAAAAAGCTCATCCATCGATGAGCTTTTTTTCATGGCAGATTACCAATAATTTTCTACAGCAATATTGCCTTCACCACGACGGTTCATAGTCAAACCACGCGCCTTTAATGCCGCCTTGGTGTCATCAACCATTTGTGGATTACCACACAACATGACATGCGTCGTTTCCACATTAAACGCTAAGCCTGCCGCCTGTTCTAACTCGCCATTTTCAATTAAAACTGGTAAACGGTCATGCAGCGGTGCATTTGGATCACGTGTCACAATAGGTATAAATTTGAAGCCCGTATGCCCTTCGCCAAAGGTCTCGGAGATTTCTTGAATACGCTCGACATAAGCCAGTTCTGATGCTGTACGCACACTGTAGACTAGATTAATTTTTTCGTATTTAGACCACGTTTCAAAGTCTTGTAACATTGATAAAAACGGTGCAAGACCCGTTCCTGTCCCCAACAGCCATAAGTCCTTCGGCAATGGCAACTGATAACGCGCCAAGGTAAGGAAGCCATATGGTATTTTTTCTAAATACAGCTCATCGCCCACTTGTAGATGCTGCAAATTTGAAGTAAACGCACCATCTGGAACGACGATAGAGAAAAACTCTAAAGTTTCATCAAAGGGTGATGACACCACAGAATAGGCACGAACCACCAATTCATCGCCCACTTTCAAGCCTATTCGTGCGAACTGACCAGCGGTGAATTTAAAATGCGCAGGGCGTGTCATGGTAAAACTGAACAAAGTATTGGTCCAACGGTGTACAGATAAAACCTTTTCTAAGCTAAATTTTTCAATTGACATGATTTGAACGTGGCGTGACAGACTGTGCTCATGTTAGCATGACAGCATAATTTATTAATATTTTTTAAATGTTAAGGCCTGATTCATGCGCATGACTTTACGCCAGTTGGCTGTTTTTGTAGCAGTCGCTCAAGAAGGTACCGTTACCAAAGCCAGTGATGCTGTCAAACTTACTCAAAGTGCAGCAAGTATGGCATTGGCAGACCTCGAAGATGGTCTCGGTGCTCCACTGTTTGACCGACTTGGTAAACGCTTGCAATTGAATGACTTGGGTCGTTTTTTATTGCCACAAGCTTTGGAAATTTTAGGGCGCTGCGAAGCTTTTGAACAAGCAGCGAAAGGCGAACTACAAAGTATTGATCTGCGTTTAGGTGCGACCCTGACCATCAGCGACTACCTGATGCCAGACCTCATGGCAGATTTCCTACAAATTCAGCCTCAAGCACATTTACAACTTCAAGTCGGCAATACCCGCCAAATGATTGAAGCGGTAAACCAATTTCAGTTGGATTTGGCCTTAATTGAAGGTTCATGCCACCTACCACAACTGCAATGTATTCACTGGCGTGACGATGAACTTGCCGTGTGCTGTTCCCCAGAGCACCCTTTAGCGAAGTTGGATCGTGCACTCACTGCAGCTGACTTTGATAACGTGGAATGGATCTTACGTGAAGAAGGTTCAGGCACACGTGAAGTATTTGACAACGCAATTTTAAAAGACCTGCCAGATGCCAACATACGTTTAACCTTGGGTCATAACGAAGCCATTCTAAAAATCGTGGCAGGTGGTCTTGGTATGTCATGTATTTCTAAACTTGCGATTGAGCCTTTACGTGAAAAAGGTCAATTAGTGGTTTTAGATACGCCGTTCTGGCAACTTGCCCGTCCATTATTTATGTTGGTACATCGTCAGAAATACCAAGGACCGGGTCTCAAAGCCTTTATGCAATTTTGTGAAAAATAAAAAAGCGCCTTAAGGCGCTTTTTTATCTATTTTTAAATTGGCGTTCACATGGTTCGCCATCATTATTGCCGTCCATTTTCGTATTTGGACAATTATTATTAAAGAACACTGCTTCTTCGTATGAACGCATCTGACTACAATGCGTACGCCCATCACAACTAAACTGTGCTTTCTCTACTGCCCTTGGCGTATCACTTGAAGAAGGTGCCTGCGCAGTGTATTGAACAACAGACTGAGCTTGCGTTGAACCTGTGCCATATAGATTTTTTTCACCTTGCTCAGACAGCACCCGATCGGGCAAATCCCCCTGTGCTTTACGTTGTTCTTTTACGATGTTTTCATTTTCTTGCATGAGCTGTTGTAAATGTAGTTGCTTCTGTTCTTGGTACTGCTGATATTTACTATAGACAGCCACAGCTAAAACTAGAATCACAATGAGTCCAATCATGCTGAAGATTTTACTGCCCCAAACTGTGCCTTTGGCTATATCGTGAGGAGTAACTTGATCGTTTACTCGATCTGACATTGATCCAAATGACGGATTTATCTGTTCATGAGTGGGCTGCTCTTTTTTCAAATCTAAACGGATGATATTTACAGCTTTAAATTTACCTTGATCTTCTTCAATCCTGTATTTGAGATTTTCTCCAACACGTGGTTCGATGTGTCGGCTAGGAAAATCACGAATATGAAAAAATAAATCCTTTGCTTGATCTTGTTGTATAAATCCAAAGCCGCGCTCAACGTTATAGCTTTTGATTTTCCCCTCTTTAAACATAAAAATTGTCTCTCATCTTTTCTTTTAATACTCTTATGATAATAAAAAAAGAGGCCCTATAGACCTCTTTTCGATTTCAATGATTTCCACGAAATCTTAAAATCACATTATTTACGCAAATTTGAAAGCAAAGCTGAAGTAATCGACTGGTTATTTGCCACGACTTTAGATTTTTTAGCTTTTGCAGATTTGTCTTCTTCACGCTCAATGTTAATGGCCTTATAACGATCTCCATTTTCCACCACATTAAATTTCACGCGATCATTACGTTTTGGTTCGACACCATCTGCGGGAAAGTCAGAGATATGGAAAAATACATCACCTTCTTCACATGAAAGAAAGCCAAAGCCCTTTTCAGGATTGTACTGTTTAACTTTACCTTTATATTGTTCGGACTTCATAAAGTACCCTATTCCATTTATGCCAATGTCTTTAGTATATAAAAAAGAGGCTATAAAAGCCCCTTTTCTGTTCATGATGCAAAAATTAGTCTTTTTGAACTGAACCGAAAATTTTATCGCCTGCATCGCCAAGACCAGGAACGATATAACCGTTTTCATTTAAACCTTGGTCTACAGATGCTGTGTAAATCGTTACGTCCGGATGAGCTTCATTCACACGTTTAATGCCTTCTGGAGCTGCTACAAGCACCATGACACGAATATCTTTACAACCACTGGCTTTTAGAACGTCAATAGCAGCAACGAGCGATGAACCTGTTGCAAGCATTGGGTCAATAATCATCGCTAAACGGTTTTGTACGTCTGGTACTAATTTTTTGTAGTAAGTACGCGCTTCTAAAGTTTCTTCATCACGCTCTAAACCCAATACAGATACTTTCGCACTTGGAATCAGGTTTAAGAAACCATCCAACATACCAATACCTGCACGTAAAATCGGTACGACTGTTATTTTTTTACCGGCAATACGATCTACAGTGACTTTACCATTCCAACCATCAATTTCATGATCGACCATTGGTAAATCTTTCGTTGCTTCATAAGTCAGAAGCATAGTCACTTCTTGAGCAAGCTCACGGAAGTTTTTAGTACTAATATCTGCACGACGAAGTAAGCCGAGTTTATGTCGGATTAAAGGATGACGGATTTCATGGATAGCCACGGGAGAACACCTAAAAGGTTAAGATAAAATTTCAACCATTATAAAGCTATTTAACAAATGATAAAAATAAAAAAGCCCCCTTTACAGGAGGCTTTTTTGTAATAAGCAAATTAATTGCTTAATTCATTAGTTAAATCCACTTTGAATTAAGCTAAAAATGAACTGTTGTAATTCAGGTGAGATCGCAAAGTATGCCACTTGAGATACTGCAATGATTGGATCTGGATATACACCGATCAACAACACAAGTGCAGCTGCGCCAAGCACCATAATACCACCCACTTTTTGACCCCAATGATCGACAGCGTCGATACGTGGGTTTTCTGGTGGAGTCATGTACATCACAATCATCACACGTAGGTAGTAGTACAAACCGATACCTGAACCAAGGATCACCATCGCAGCTAAGAACCATGAACCACCAGCAACCGCTGTTTTGATCACAAGGAACTTACCAATAAAGCCTGCTGTTAATGGGATACCTGCAAGAGATAACATCATGACAGTCAGTGTTGCAGTCAACACTGGACGACGCCAGAACAAACCACGGTACTCCGCAAGGCTACCTGCTTCGTCTTTGTTGTTGTAAGGGCTAGACATCAGTGTCACAACACCGAACGCACCAATCGTTGTTAATACATAAGTAATCACATACACGTTGACGCTACTGAATGTTGCAAAGCCTTGTACTTGAACAAAGTCAGTATTACGTGCACTCACAATCGCAACAAGTAAGTAACCAAAGTGAGCGATTGAAGAATATGCAAGGATACGTTTCAAGTTCACTTGACGTACTGCTAGTAAGTTACCCGCAAGGATAGACAATACTGCAATAATGGTCACGATCGTGATGAAGCTGTCAGAAAGGATTAAGCCAGAAGCTAAGAAGTAACGAACGAATAGACCGATCATTGCCACTTTAGCCACAGTCGCTAAGAATGTCGCGATTGGCGCTGGCGCACCGGCATACACGTCTGGTGTCCATTTGTGGAATGGCGCAAGAGACAATTTAAATGCAACAGCAAAGACAATTAGTGCAAGACCAAGGACTACGCCCGGTTGGCTGAAAGTTGTGAACATTTTGCCTGGTTCAGCAACGAATGCCATTGTACCTGTGTACGCATATACATAAGCCATACCCATCAACAACATCGCAGAAGCGGTTGCTGAAAGCACCAAATATTTCACACCCGCTTCAAGCGACTGTGAACGTTGGTGTGTATAAGCCAATAGGCCGTATACAGGAATCGACATTAACTCAAGACTGATAAAGAAAGACGCATAGTGCGAACTTGCAACCATTAACAATGCACCTGTTACAGAGCACAGCATCAAGATATAAAGTTCTTCACGGTTATCTTTATAGGTTTCGATATACGCATGTGACAATGTGCAGCAAGCAAGTGCTGCAATCAAAATCACGAATTGGTACAACATCGTAAATGGATCTACGATGAACAAATTCATTACGTTTGCAGGTGCATACTGCCCTGCAACGAAAACAAAAATAATATAAAAGGCTGCAAGGTTCAGACCGATAACGGAAGTCGTTGCAACTAAATTGTGGTTACGCTTGATTGCAATTAGCAACATCACGACGATCGCAGTTAAAGCCACGATCATCACAGGAGCTAATGGCATAAGCTCAGAAAATGACATTGTGAAGTCCATGGCTTATTGCATCTCCACATTTTCAGGTTGTACAGCAATCTGCTGCACAACATCAACGACTTCTTGAACTGGGATATAGCTATTTGCAATCCACGCCATGCTTGAATTTGAAATATCAAGGAAGGTTTGTGGGAATAGACCAAGCCATACTAGACCAAGAGCACAGATTAAAAGAATCACAACTTCACGCGCATTTAAGTCTTTCAACGGATTTGCGTAATGCTGTTTTTGTTCTTCGTTTGGTGTACCGAACAATGCTTTGTGGATCAGGATTAAACCGTAAAGACCGGCAAATACTAAGCTTACTGCAGCAAGGATTGTGTACACAGGGAACTTGTCATAAGAACCCATCAAGATCAGGAATTCACCGATGAAGTTACCTAGACCTGGAATACCTACAAGTGCCGCAACAAAGAACATTAAGAAGAATGAAAGGTATTGGAACTGACCACGGATACCGCCCATCAAACGCATGTCACGTGTATGCAGACGTTCGTAAACCTGACCACACATAATGAACAATGCAGCAGAAGATAGACCGTGAGCCAGCATCATAATCATCAAGCCTTGGAATGTCAGGATGTTACCTGCATACAAGGCAAGAAGTACGAAGCCCATGTGCGAAATAGATGTGTACGCAAGCAGACGTTTCATGTCTGTTTGTTGGAATGCACACCATGCACCGTAGAAAATACCGATTAGACCAAGAATGATCGCGATGTCAGCAAACTGAGCAGATGCTACTGGGAAGAATGGAATAACGAAACGTAAAAGACCATAAGCCGCAGTTTTAATCAAGATACCTGCAAGGTCGACAGAACCCGCTGTAGGTGCTTGCGCATGTGCATCTGGTAACCAGCCGTGTAAAGGGAAAACTGGAAGTTTTACCGCAAAACCAATGAACATACAGATCATGAATGCATACGCAAGTGCTGGAGCTTTCGCCTCAACAGTGTGTGCAACACTCATCAAGAAGTCATAGTTAAAGCTGATTTGACCGTGAAGTTGGAAGCCAACAACCACTAGACCCAAGATACCGATCAACATGATCAGACCCGCAACCTGAGTATAGATAAAGAATTTAGTTGCAGCGTAAACGCGTGACTTACCTTCTGCCCCTTTATGACCCCAAAGTGCGATCAAGAAGTAGATTGGTACCAGCATCATCTCCCAGAAGAAGAAGAAGAGGAACATGTCAATCGCTAAGAATACACCGATCACACCACCTAAAGACCAAAGTAGGTTTAAGTGGAAGAAACCAACGTTCTTTTGAATCTCACCCCATGAACAGCCAACTGCAAGTACACCCAGTAATGCAGTTAAACCCACCATAAGCAGTGAAAGACCATCCACCGCAAGGTGAATGTTAATCCCTAAAGTGGTAATCCACGGTAGGTTAAATTGAGCAGCCCACTGTGGAGCTTGTGTACCCAACTCATAGTTATAAATACCGCTTTGCCATAAAACGACGGTTAACACCAACGTTAATAGCATACCAATTAAGGCAATATAGCGTGGTAAGTGCTTGTCGAGTTTATCGACAAGCCAGCATACAAAACCTGCAATGAACGGAATAAGGATCAGAGCGGGTAGAATTAAATTGTTTGGAGTTTCCATTTTATTTCCCCACGACCTGAATCACGACCAGGATCAATAGTAATGCAAACGTACCGAATGCCATACTAGATGCGTATTCACGCAATGAACCTGTTTGACGTGAACTTGTAAAGCTATTACCGCCTTTAACAAGTGCAGGCAATACAAGCCATAAGCCGTCAATTGGATCACGACCAAAGATTTTAGCCAGTAGCAAATAAGGCTTAACGAAAACAATGTTGTACAAAGCATCGAAACCAAGTGCATTACGACAGATATTTGCAAGACCCGCGCCCAGTGAAGTTTTCGCGAACGATTTCACTGCACCATAAGCAAAGGCAAATAACACTACACCTACTGCAAGACCTGCAAGTGCAATACCAACAGCTGTGTATTCAGCGCTATGCATACCGTGTTCTAGTGCTTCTGGAATATTAAACGCTGGGATTTGTGCAGCATTTAAAATATTCGTTACTGGTGCTTTTAATACATAAGCTAAACCAGTTGAAAGCACTGCAAGAATCGCCAATGGACCCCAGTAAGTAACACCTTTGATTTCATGGTAAGGCGTGTTTTCTTTACCAAAGAATACAACCCAAATAAGACGGAATGTATAAATTGAAGTTAAGAACGCACCTGCTACACCAGTCCAGTACAAGCAGTCATAAACTGCAATCGCTTGACCTTTCACCCATACCGCGCCAAGAATCGCATCTTTCGAGAAGAAGCCGATAGTGATGAATGGAATCGCTGCCAATGCACCGCCACCAATCGCGAAACAAGCAAACAAGAATTTGTTTTTGTGGAATAGACCACCCATCTTGAAGATGTTTTGTTCGTGATGGTAAGCCAAAATCACAGCACCAGAAGACAAGAATAATAATGCCTTGAAGAATGCGTGAGTCAGCATGTGGAATAGACCAGCTTGGTAAGCTTCAGCACCTACAGCCATAAACATATAACCCAACTGACTCATAGTTGAGTAAGCAAGAATACGTTTGATGTCTGTTTGTACCAATGCAGCAAAGCCTGCAACCAACAATGTCACTGCACCCGTGATTGAGATGAACATCATCACTTCTGGCGCTTGTTCAAATACGCTGAACATACGGCTACATAGGTAAACACCTGCTGTTACCATTGTTGCTGCGTGGATCAATGCAGATACTGGTGTAGGACCAGCCATCGCATCTGCCAACCATGTTTGTAATGGGATCTGAGCAGATTTACCTGCAGCACCCAAGAACAACATCAATGCAGTCCAAATCGCAATCGAAGAACTCTGAGCCAAAACTGTTGGCGCAGCAGCTACAACTTCTGCAATGTTTAAAGTGCCGAATTGTTGGTAGATCAAGAACAATGCGATCAGTAGGAATACGTCACCCACACGTGTCACAGTGAATGCTTTAATAGCAGCAAAACCGTTTGCAGGTGTTTGGTAGTAGTAACCAATCAATAGGTATGAACATAGACCTACACCTTCCCAACCGAGGAATAACAACGCTAAGTTGTCACCCAACACTAAAAGCAGCATGCTTGCTACGAATAGGTTGAAGTATGAGAAGAAACGTGCAAAGTCTTCTTCGCCACGCATGTACCATGTTGCAAAGATGTGAATTAAGAAACCCACACCTGTGATCATGCCCATCATCAATAATGATAAGCCATCTAAATGAAGCGTGAAGCCCGGTGCTAAGTTACCTGCACTGAACCAAGTCCAAAGATGCTGAGTTGTTGCAACTGAACCATTATTAACAAAGTCGATACCAGCAATTAATGCAAATAAAGCTGAAAGACCAACTGAACCTGCACCAATAATTGCAGCAACTGATTCAGGAAGATTTTTACGACCTGCCGCCAACAGGATAAAACCAATTAGCGGGAAAAGTACTGTTAAATATAAATAACTCATCCGCGCATCTCACTAGCAGCATCCACATCCAGATGATGGAAGCGATGATAGAACTGAAGGACGATCGCAAGACCGATACAAGCCTCTGCTGCAGCAAGCGTTAAGATCAAGATAAACATCACTTGACCATCTGGCTGTGCCCATGCGCTTCCTGCCAAAACGAACGCTAAAGCAGCAGCGTTCATCATGATTTCAAGGCTCATTAAAATAAATAGTAGGTTGCGTCGAACCATCACACCGTAAAAACCCAGTGCAAAAAGAATGGTTGCAACGATCAAACCATGTTCTAAAGGGATGTTGCCCATTATTCTTTGTCCTCTTCTGCACCTGGCTCACGTTTGCCAAGATGGAATGCAGCGACAAGTGCGCCAAGCAATAACATCGCAGCAACTTCAACCAGCAATAAGTACTGAGTAAAGAGTGAAGTACCCACTTCTTTCGGACCGACAACTTGAGCACCCATGACAGTGCCAGCAGTTGTGTAGTCTGACTTCAACATCCAAACAAGGATTAGACCCATCAGGAAGCTCATCAACGCAGGATATGCCCACGCTGAAGAAGTCAGCCATTTGCTTTCTTGTTCAACAGTATTTTGACCAAGATTCAGCATCATCACGACGAATACGAATAGCACCATGATTGCGCCAGCGTAAACGATAATTTCGAGGGCACCGGCAAACGGCGCACCCACGATCATGAAGATACCTGCAACTGCAAGTAAAGAGATAATCAAGCTTAATAAAGCATGTACTGGGTTCGTGTTAGTTACAACACGAACGGTAGAGACGATGGCCACAAGCGCCATCAAATAAAATGGCCACATCATGGTAATAGACTCCGTACATCAACTGGTGTGCTTTCGCGTTGAGCCTGACCTTTATCTTTACCAGCAACAGCCATACCTGTTACGCGGTAGAAGTTATAGTCTGGGTATTTACCAGGACCTGAGATAAGAAGGTTTTCTTTCTCATATACTAAGTCCTGACGAACATACTCACCTAACTCAAAGTCAGGTGTCATTTGAATCGCAGTCGTAGGACATGCTTCTTCACACATACCGCAGAAAATACAACGTGAGAAGTTAATACGGAAAAATTCCGGATACCAACGACCATCTTCTTTTTCAGCTTTTTGTAGTGAAATACAGCCGACTGGACATGCAACCGCACAAAGGTTACATGCTACACAGCGCTCTTCGCCATCAGGGTCACGCGTTAACACGATACGACCACGGAAACGTGGTGGTACGATGTCTTCCGCTTTAACCTCTGGATATAAAATGGTGTCACGTTTACGTGTCGCGTGTGAGAATACCATCCACAACGAACGTACAATTGACCCAAATCCAGCTAGAAATTTAAACATTTTATTCTCCCTGCTGTCTTAGGCCTGATTCATCAGAATCACAGCACCAGTTACCAGAAGGTTAACCAACGCCAATGGCAAGCAAATTTTCCAACCAAAGTTCATGACTTGATCATAACGTGGACGCATTAAAGAACCACGAGCCAAGACAAACATCATGACAAAGAATGCTGTTTTAATAATGAACCAGAACGCAGCTGGAATGAATGGAATATCTAGGTTGAAAGGCGCTAACCAACCACCGAAGAATAAAGTCACGATTAATGCAGAGATCAGTACTACGTTGACGTATTCCGCAACGAAGAACATACCCCATTTCATACCGCCGTATTCGACATGGTAACCTTCCGCCAATTCTTGTTCTGCTTCTGGTTGGTCAAATGGATGACGGTGAGTTACCGCAACACCCGCAACCACGAAGATCAAGAAACCTAAGAACTGAGGAATTACAAACCAAACATCACGTTGCGCTTCTACAATTTCACGCATGTTGAATGAGCCTGCAATTGCAACCACACCCATCAATGAAATACCCAAGAACACTTCATACGAAATGGTTTGAGCTGCAGAACGTAGACCACCCAATAATGCATATTTGTTGTTTGATGACCAACCACCGAACAATACTGCGTATACCGCGATACCTGCCATTGCCATAAAGAACAATAGACCGATGCTCATGTCTGAAACACCTAGATAAGGTGAAACAGGAATAACCATGAACGATAGCACAGCAGTTGCCATCGCAACTGCTGGAGCCATACGGAAAGTCAATTTGTCAGCAAATTTTGGTGTCCAGTCTTCTTTGAACATGATTTTCAGCATGTCGGCAACAATCTGGAACATACCGCCCGGACCTACACGGTTCGGACCGTAACGGTCTTGCCACAAGCCGAGTAAACGACGTTCAATAAAAGACATCAACGCAGCGATCAATACCACAACCAGTAAGATCACAATTGCTTGAAGAACTGAATAGGCGATTGGCCAGTTTTCAGCCCACAGCGGCGTTTGACGGATTAATTCTTGTTCCATGAATTACACTCCTACCGCGACTGAAACAGGTTCTGCAAGCGATACTGTAGGTGCAAGACCCACTGGGTAACCGATATAACCTGTAGGTAAGTATTCAATCACTTGAACTGGAAGGACGATTTCAGCATCCCCTGCTTTCACAGCGATACGTTGACCATCTTGAACATTTAAGCGTGCTGCATCTTGTTCACCCACAGCAAACATTGCTTCAGGAATACGCGATTCCATCGCAGGTGTTTTCACTGTAAATTCACCAGAAGCGAAGATGTGATGCATCGGTACAAGACGGAAGCTTTCACCATTAACCGCAACAGGTGCAGGTGCAACGAAAGTACGTGCTGGACGTTTCGCTAAACGATCGAATAAACGAACGCCTGCATCGCCACCTTTTAAGTGACCACCCACGTTGTCTTGGAATTTGTTCCAAGCTTGTGGAGAGTTCCAACCTGCAGACCAAGCAAATGGTACAAGTGAAGCTGGAGTTTGGTTACCTACATAACCTTCCATAGAGAACGTCAACGCAGAGTCTTTATCGACTGGTTGTTTTGGTTCATGAATAGAAAGTGGTGCGCGCATCGCAGTACGACCTGAGTAACGACGTGGTTCACGTGCCACTTTCAGACCATGTACACGGAAGCCAGCATCTGGTGCTACGTCTTGAATCGCTTCAAGTGCAGGAACGTTTTTCGCTACTGACTCGATAACATCATCAAGAAGTGTCCAAGAAATCGCTTTGCCTTTCACGCCAGTTTCAATGGCATGTAACCAGCGCCAAGATTCTTTGATCGCAAGTTCAGGTTTGTAGTAGCTTGGGTCATACACTTGGTAGAAACGTTGTGCACGGCCTTCTTGAGAGACAACAGTACCGTCACCTTCAGCAAATGAAGCAGCAGAAAGTACGATGTTGGCTTTTTTCACAGTTTCAGTTTCAGAATGATCAAGTACGATCACTTCTTTCGCTGAAAGTGCAGCATTCACCTGAACAGCTGGTAAACGACGATAAAGGTCATTTTCCACCACGATCACAGTATCGTAATCTTGTGCAAATGCTTGTTCTAAGCTTTGACCACCAAAGATCGCTAAGCCCATTGAGTTCACTTCAGGAACAGTCAATGTTAAGCCCGCATTACCAAGGTTTTGCGCTACTTGTGCAGCAGCTTCCATGATTGATGCGTCTTGTAAGCTTGTACCAGAGATGATTAATGGTTTTTTCGCAGCTTTTAAAGTGTCAGCAATGGTTTGTGCAAATGCTTTGGCATCGTCATCCAAACCTAAAATCACTTCACCTTTCACAGCAGCAGCGACCGCAAAACCTAAACGTGCAATGTCGTTAGGTGATGCAACAACTTCACCTGTTGCCACATCAGCTAAACGTGTTTGAGTTGCAGCAAGGATGTAAATCGGAGATTTGGCATCTTGAGCAATACGTTGTACAGGTTCAGCCAACCACTCTTGCGTACGGCGCTCTGCAGCCATTTCTTTAGCTTTATTTTTCGCAGCTTGGCGAACAGATAGAGCCATACGTGGTGCAGTTTGAGTTAAGTCTTCACCCAAAATCAACACAGCATCGTAGCTTTCGATTTCACGCATACCAGGGTTATAAACACCTTCGGTTTGCATAATAGAAGCTGCAAGTTCAACAAGTTTTTGCTCTTTTTGAGACATACCTGTTGAGAAGTTGTCTTGACCTACAAGTTCGCGAAGCGCGAAGTTTGATTCAAGTGACGCACGTGGTGAACCGATACCCAATACTTTTTTGCCTTGGATATTTTCAATTACAGTATCCAATGCTTGGTCTACAGAAACTGTAGTTACATTTGCACCAGAACGGAATTGTGGTTGACGTGGACGATCTTCACGGTTCACATAACCTGTACCGAAACGACCTTTATCGCAAAGGAAGTATTGGTTCACGTCACCGTTAAAGCGGTTTTCTACACGACGTAGTTCGCCATAACGTTCACCTGGAGAGATGTTACAACCTGAGGAACAGCCTTGGCATACGCTTGGCGCATACTGCATGTCCCATTTACGGTTATAGCGTTCAGAGTGAGTTTTATCTGTGAATACACCTGTTGGGCACACTTCAGTCAAGTTACCAGAGAATTCAGATTCTAAAGTACCTGATTCTGGACGACCAAAGTAAACACGCGAAGCGTTTGCATACACACCAAAGTCCGTACCACCTGCATAATCTTTGTAGTAACGCACACAACGGTAGCACGCAATACAACGGTTCATTTCATGAGAAATGAAAGAGCCTAGCTCTTGGTTGTAATGCGTACGTTTTGTGAAGCGGTAACGACGACGGTCATGCTGAGTCATTACAGTCATATCTTGTAAATGACAATGACCACCCTCTTCACACACTGGACAGTCGTGTGGGTGGTTGGTCATCAAGAATTCAACAACAGAAGCACGGAAATTTTTTGCTTCGTCATCTTCAATCGAGATGTAGGTATTGTCAGATGCAGGCGTCATACATGACATAACTAAACGACCGCGAGTATCTTCAGGATTCGCGTATTGAGTCACAGCACATTGACGGCAAGAACCGACAGAACCTAAGGATGGATGCCAACAAAAGTATGGGATGTCGATGCCAAGGCTAAGACATGCTTGTAGCAAGTTCTCTGAGCCGTTGACTTCATACGATTTTCCATCGACATGAATTGTAGCCATAGTCGAATTCCTTAAGCTTGTTCAACGTTGCTAGTTTGAGCTGCCGCATTTACGACTTTAGCTTCAAACTCGCCACGGAAATGTTTGAGTGCGCCCATTAACGGTTCCATCGCACCTGGAGCATGCGCACAGAAAGTTTTACCAATCCAAAGCTTACGAGTAAGTTCTTGTAAGTGATCGATATCTTCTTTCTTACCTGTGCCATCTTCCAAGGCTTTAAGCGCTTTAACCGCCCAAGGTAAGCCATCACGGCATGGTGTACACCAACCGCAAGATTCACGCGCAAAGAATTCTTCTAAGTTACGTGTCGCAGAAACCATACACTGAGTTTCATCGACTACCATGAGCAAACACGTACCTAAACGTGAACCTGCTTTCATGATGCTTTCAGCATCCATAGGAAGGTCAATATGTTCAGCAGCAAGGAAGTCTGTAGAAGCACCACCCGGTAACCATGCTTTGAGTTTTAAACCATCACGCATACCACCCGCATGATCTTCAATCACTTCACGCGCAGTTGTACCAAATGGAAGTTCCCAAAGACCTGGGAATTTTACTTTGCCTGAAGCGCCATAAATTTTAGTACCTGGATCTTTCGACTTACCTTCAGATAAACCGATATACCATTCAGGGCCACGAAGCATAATTGCGGGTAAGTTGTTGTAAGTCTCTACGTTGTTAACAATCGTAGGACGACCCCAAGCACCTGCAACTTGTGGGAATGGCGGTTTAGTACGAGGGTTCGCACGGCGACCTTCAAGCGAGTTAATCAATGCAGTTTCTTCACCACAGATATAACGACCCGCACCAGTATGCACGTGTAACTCGAAGTTCCAACCTGTACCTAAGATGTTTTCACCCAAGTAACCTTTGGCACGAATTTGGTCCAATGCTTCATTTAAGTATTGAGCCGCTTCAATGTATTCACCACGGATGAAGATATAACCCTGTGTTGCTTCTAATGTATAAGCAGCAATCAACATACCTTCGATCAATTGATGTGGAAGATCTTCCATCAACAAACGGTCTTTGAAAGTACCTGGTTCCATCTCATCGGCATTACAGATCAGGTAACGAGGACCTGAGTTATCATTTGGTGCCATGAGCGACCATTTGATCCCTGCTGGGAAACCTGCACCACCACGACCTTTTACAGTTGCAGCTTTAATTACTTCAAGCACTTCTTTCGGTTGCATGCCAAGTGCTTTTTTAAAGCCTGCATAACCTTCTAATGCTTCGTAATCATCTGCACTACGTACGTTTTCCTGTTTGCTCAAGCGCCAAGTTAATGGGTGAGTTTCTGGGTTACCGTCGCCATAAATTGGTTTTGGTTCAGTATTCATACATACTTCTCCAATAACTGTTTAATTGAAGTCACTTCAACTAGACCGTGAGTGTCTTCGTCAATCATTAACGTCGGACCTTTGTCACAGTTACCTAAGCAGCAAATTGGAAGTAATGTAAAACGACCATCTGCAGTCGTTTGACCAAACGAAATACCCAATTCACGTTGGAATGCTTCAGCAAGCGTTTCCGCACCCATCAAGAAGCAAGCGATCGAATCACATAATAAAATTACGTGGCGACCGACTGGTTGACGGTAAATACGGTTATAGAAAGTAGCTACACCTTCTAAGTCTGCAAGTGTCATGCTAAGCATTTGAGCAATAGCATTCATCTGTGCATCATCTACCCAACCATTACGGCGTTGTACACACTTAAGCGCATCTAAACATGCTGCACGTGGGTATGGATAGTGACCAATGTGATGTTCGATATCGTGGATTTCTTCCGCAGTTAAAATCCCTTCAACATTCACACGTGGTTTTTTGTCAGTCAAAATCATCATAATGCGATTACCCCTTAGCGATCCACGTCAGCCATTACGACGTCAATTGTCGCTAAATAAATGATTAAGTCAGACATTAAGCTGCCGTTAATCACAGAAGGCATTTGCTGTAAGTGCGTGAAGGTTGGTGTACGGATACGTGTACGGTAACTCATCGTTGACTTGTCTGAAGTCAAGTAGTAGTTCGACGCACCTTTTACCACTTCCGCCATTACAGAGCTTTCGCCTGCTGGCATTACAGGACCCCATGACACGCTCAAGAAGTGCGTAATCAATGTTTCGATGTCTTGTAAAGTTTTATCTTTTGGTGGTGGAACAGCCAGTGGATGGTCTGCTTTGTATGCACCAGAAGGCATGTTGTCTAAACATTGCTTGATGATTTTCAGCGATTCTTCAATTTCACGGAAGTGAACAAGAACACGTGCATAAGCATCGCCTTCGTACTCTAAAGGCACATCAAAGTCGTAGTTTTCGTAGCCGCTATAAGGACGGTATTTACGAACGTCGAAATCAATACCTGTAGCACGTAGACCAGTACCCGTTACACCCCAAGCCAATGCTGATTTTGCATCATACTGAGCAACATTACGGGTACGACCGATAAACACTGAGTTTTTCAGTGCTGCAGTGTAGTACTCGTTCATACGCTTCGGCATCCAATCTAGGATTTCGCGAATGAGGTGCTGCCAGTTGTTTGGCAAGTCGTGTGCGGTACCACCGATACGGAACCATGCTGGATGCATACGGTAACCCGTAATAGCTTCAATCGCATCGTAGATTTTTTGACGGTCTGCGAACATATAGAATACAGGGGTCATACCGCCCGCATCCTGAATTGCAGTACCAATGAACAATAAGTGGTTATTGATACGGAACAATTCCGACATCATGACACGGATACATTGTGCGCGGTCTGGCACAGTAATGCCTGCCAGTTGTTCCACACCCATGACATACGGCATGTTTTGCGCACAACCACCCAAGTAGTCCACACGGTCTGTATAAGGAATGAATGAATGCCAAGTTTGACGCTCAGCCATCTTTTCCACACCACGGTGGTGATAGCCGATATCTGGCACACAGTCTTTCACTTCTTCACCATCCAACTGCAAAATTACACGGAACGCACCGTGCGCAGATGGGTGGTTAGGACCCAAGTTCAGGAACATGAAGTCTTCGTCTTTATTACCGCGCTTTAAGCCCCAATCTTCAGGCACAAAGCGAAGGTGTTCTTGCTCGAAGTCTTGTTTGGCTTGGTTCTGCATATACGGTGTATATTCCGTTGCACGTGCAGAATACTCTTTGCGTAACGGATGACCTTCCCAATATGTTGGCAACAAGATACGACGAAGCATTGGATGCCCTTCGAAGTTGATACCAAACATATCGTAAGCTTCACGCTCGTACCAGTTGGCATTTGGCCAAATGTTGGTTGCTGTTGGAATATTGAGATCACTCTCATTCAACGCAACTTTAATACGAATGTCCGTGTTACGCTCTAGCGATAACAAGTGATAGAACACAGTAAAGTCAGACGCAGGTAGACCATCGCGGTGAGTACGCAAACGCTCATCTACCGCAGACAAGTCGAACAACATCACGTATGGACGTGACACTGTACGCAAGAACATTAAAACTTCTTGTACACGTGCGCGCTCAACCCAGACTGTTGGAAAATCTTCAAAAGTCGTTTGCACATAGAAGTTCTCACCAAATTTGGTTTTGAGCTCTTCTACAATTGCAAATGCTGGGCGTGAATCAACTGCTGTTGATTCTGGCATAGCAATGTCAGTTTCAGCCATTGGCTTGGCTTCCTATTTAATACAAATTCAGTCAACCTAAACGACAACTACACCCGTCGGGTGCATCAATATTTGTACGTTTAAATTATTTAATTTCATCCATAGAGCGTAAGTTTTTCACCGCAATACGCTGCGCATTCTTACGGTCACGTTCTGGCATCATCTTCGGCTTATATACTGGCTTAAGATCATCACCAATCACCGCAGACAACGGACGACGCTCTAATTGAATTTGGTCTTGTAATAACATCAATGCTTGGATTAATGCTTCAGGACGTGGTGGGCAACCCGGAATGTACACATCCACAGGAATGATTTTATCCACACCTTGCACAACTGAATAAATGTCGTACATACCACCTGAGTTTGCACATGCGCCCATTGAGATTACCCACTTAGGCTCAAGCATTTGCTCGTACAAACGTTGAATTACAGGTGCCATTTTCACAAAACACGTACCTGCAACAATCATCAAGTCTGCCTGACGCGGTGAAGCACGAATAACTTCTGCACCAAAACGTGACAAGTCATGCACACCTGTTAAGGTAGTTGCATACTCTACGTAGCAGCACGATGTACCAAAGTTAAACGGCCAAACTGAGTTCTTACGTCCCCAGTTTACTGCTGTATGTGCAACATCCTCTAAACGAGTCATGAACACATTTTTATTCACTTCTTCTTCAAGCGGATCGGTAACGATTTGACGCTCTTGAAGTGGATATTGATCAGCATCCGGATTCGCACGGGTTAATGTATATTTCATCCCGTCTTACTCCTTGTCAGATGATGCAGTCGGTGACTTAGATTTCACACGACCAGATGATTGCGCTGGAATTTGACCTGTAGGGTCCATAACCAACTCTTCAATAGAGTTAAAGCGTGTGATTTCTGCGATGTCCATATTTGGTGAACCAATTTTCAACGCTTTACCTGCAGCTTTACGCTTATCAGAAGGCGCCCAATCTAATGCACCTACTTTTACCGCGTAAATTAAAGCAATCAATAAATCGACCACAAAAATAACCACGGTAGTAAAACCAAACCAGCCTGCTTCACGAACAGAAGTAGACCATGCATATAGATAAAGTGCTTCGATATCAAACACGACGAAGAAAATTGCAACTAAATAGAATTTCGCAGACAAGCGAATACGTGCACCACCAGCACCTACTACACCTGACTCAAACTGCTCTTGCTTAGCACGACCCCATGATTTACCCCCAAGGAGTAAAGGGACGGTCAGCATAAAGACGCAAAGGAATGTAACGCCGATCACGAAGGCAATAATTGCCCAATCGTATGGAGTAATGGCACTCATGCGGGGATAACTCCTGGCAGGCCTATTTATTAACAAAGAATGTATGTATTGGCCTTCAAATACACCAAACACAAAATTAATCCCGCCAATTGTACCTGATTGAGGAGGCTTCTTGCTAGCTTATCGGTATTCGTCTTTAGGATGATTTTTTAATCATTTCAGCATTTAAATTGGGTTTACTCCCTTAAAATTAGGATTAATCGCTTAATTAGATTAGATTGCATTTTTTTATTAATTATTACATTTATGTGATTTTATCAGAAAATTATGACTGTTCAGTTTCATCAACAAACCCTTCATTTCTCAGCATACACGTTCAAATTGGCGTATTTTTATCAACTGTGTCATTTATTAAATAAATACTCCCCCACCTCAACTTTGTTGTTTCTTTATTCACTTCTTTTGCTTTTGATCTTTTCTTCAAATGAAAAGCCAGCTGTATTGGTTCTATGTAAAAAGACATTTTTTTAGCTTCTTGTGGCTTTTTTGCAATTCTTTGACACGACCTATAAAGAGTGTGATATTTGTAGTTAAAACACAAAAAGCAATCACAACGGAGAGACAATAATGACTTTAGAATTTACGCATAAACCTGATTATTTTCTATCTGCGCAATTGGTGATTCACCATATTAAAAACTACTTAGATAAGCACCCTGATGCTCAAAATGCCATTTTTGATTTACGTGATATCTATGAGTTATTACGTCAAGATTTAGCTTCTGCAACCACCAACCTTAACGGGATTATGAATATTGCAGATGAATATAAACTTGAAACCCTAAACGGCGACCAAAAACTCATTAGCAATTATTCTATCGATGCAAAAAACAACTCTTTACTCATCGATTTCAATACAGATGCCCTTTCTGCTCTGAAAAATGGCAAACCCATTATTGAACCTGATGCAACGATTACCGAATAAGTAAAAACCTGATATAAAAAAGCCATTCAAATTGAATGGCTTTTTTATATGTATCATTCGCTAAATGCAGCTGAGCTAGATTTCTTAGCTCGCTTAGCTGTCATTGGCACTAAGCTCTTTACCATCTAGCTTCGGTTTATTTTTCTTAAAACGTGTCGCAGGCCATGTCATGGTAAAACGCGCCCCACCTAAAGTTGGACTTTCATCAATACCAACTGTTCCACCAAACCAGTAAGCAATACGGCTGACAATCGATAAACCTAAACCATAGCCCCCTGAAGCACGGGTACGACTATCATCTAAGCGTGCAAAGGCATCAAAAATACGCTTACGATCTTCTTCTGGAATGCCGGGGCCATCATCTTCAACACAGATATAGGCCATGCCTTCATCATTCACACCACCACTGATCAGCACTTTATCATCACAATAACGCACTGCATTGCCCACTAAGTTTTGTACAACGCGATGCAAGTAACGACGCTCAGTTTCCACAATCACCCCAATTGGTGGTGCTTGCAATTCCAAGGTTTTCCCTGTCTTTAAGGCTTCGGTTTCAATCAAGACCTGATCTAAAACTTCAAACAAGCTGACATCTTCAAACTCTAAAGATGGCATGCCTTGTTCGAGCTTGGCATAAGTCATGATTTCATCAATCAAGGTATTAAGCGCTTCGATATCTTTGTCGATTTGTTCAACTTGCTGCTGACGGTAGTCGTAGTCATCTTCATCCGCCATCATTTCTACACCAAAGCGAATACGTGCCACGGGTGTCCGCAGTTCATGCGATACCGCGCGCATTAACTCACGCTGTGCTTCAATTAAACGCTCAATATGATCTGACATGGAGTTATAGCTGGATGCCAAGGTACCAAACTCATCCGTGCTTTCGACAGGTAACCGTAAAGATAAATCCCCACCCTTCATTTTATTTAAAGCATAATTTACTGCACGCAGCTTACGTTGCATCGGCACCAATAGACCATAAACACCCAAGCTCAAGACAAACAAGCTCAGTAGCGTAATACCAGCTGCCAACTGGAAAGGCATCCAATTAAACAGTGGCACAGGCCCCATGACCAAGACTTCTGAAGTTGAGCTTGGAATTGGTGATACGATCGAAATAGTTGTGCCGCGCTCAGTCGCACTATCACGATACAAAATAATGCTGTGATCTAAACGTAGTCGGCCGATTTGCTCAGAGTCTAAAGGTAAACTTTGAACATTTTGAATTGAAATTGGATAAGAAAAATGATGTTGGATTTTTTCAAGATATTGTTTTTCTTGACCTGGGTAATACACCAAATAATCCAGTATAAATACAGGCAATGCTTTCATTTGGCGTTCTGAAATATTATCAGCTTTTATATATAGTAGATGTGCAGGATCATCTTTTAAGCCAATAATAATATAAGCTGCTGTGGTTTGTGCGTCCCAACGCACTACAGCTTTACGCTCTTCTATACGTTTTGTTTCCGCTCGGGTTAAATCAACCTGATTAGCTTTTACATAATAAATAGGCAACTCAAGTAGATCAGATGCATCTGACACCCAATCTGACTTTTGTTGTTCATTTGGCTGACGTGCAATACCTTCACTTATAATGAAAGCCAAACCGTCAGTAAGCGATTCACGATATTCTTGCGCGCGCTGGTAGTTAATGATTTGCACCAGCAAATAGCCAAATGTAGCGACTAAAAAGACTAAAATCAGTAGCCCCGCATAAACGCGCAAAAATATACTGTGTTTAAACACGTAAAAGTGTCCTACTTTGCCAAACTAAGGGACGGTATTTTACATTAAATGCCGTTGGTTTCTTTTACGAATAAATAACCTTTACTACGTACGGTCTTAATGCGTTTCGGGTTTTCTGGATCATCACCAATTTTTGGACGAATTCGCGAGATACGCACGTCAATTGAACGATCTTGACCATCGTATTCAATACCACGCAGACGCTCAAAAATATCTTCACGAGAAAGAATGCGACCCGCATTAGATGCCAACAACCATAAAAGGTCATATTCTGCACTGGTAAAGTCAACCAACTCATTATTGAGTGTGACAGAACGACCACCATTATCAATTACAAGATCATCAAATTCGATGCGCTGTGCAACCTCATCTTCTGGTGCTTTATCTGTACGACGTAATAATGCACGAATACGCGCAAGTAAAACGCGAGGTTGAACAGGTTTTGCAACATAATCATCTGCACCCATTTCTAGACCCAACACTTGGTCCATGTCTTCGGTACGTGCAGTCAACATTAAAATTGGTTGATGGTAGTGTGGACGAACTTCACGACAAATGGTTAAACCATCTGCACCCGGAAGCATCACGTCGAGTAATACCATATCTGGTTGTTCAGCGATAATACGGCGAATCGCACGATTACCGTCTGGTTCTACCCCAACTTCAAGTCCGTTACGGATTAAGTATTCTTGAGTTAAACGAGCAAGACGCTCATCGTCTTCAACAATTAAAATTTTAGGTAACTTTTCTTCTTGGCTCATTGATTGCCCCTTATTTGATTGGGCGTATCCTATTTGAAATCCGATAGATACGCTTAAACATAGTTTGCAATATACACACGTTTACATTGTAAACAAGATGGCATTCACCAAACTGATACATCAATATCGTATTTTGTAATAAATTTTAACCTGCTACATTTTTGCAGCCGTATTTACCAATCATTTCCATGCCCTATTGCTCACAATACCAACAATTATAAATTTGGATACATTTTCATCGAATAAAAACTGACTGATTAATTCACAACTTTTTAGGCTTTCTGAAGTTATCCACAATGTTATCTATAAGCACTCTTTTTCGACTTTGCTATGCTATGCCCTTGTCGGATAAGGCATATATAACAAAGATAAAAAATAGGGATTTTTTGAGATGGATTTCTGCCAGAAAAGTTCAAAGCATTTAGTAAAATGTCAATATTGATATACCCTGAATTTTCCCGTATCTTGTGTTCAATAAATTTTTAAACCACTAGGTCTTGTGTTTAAACCTCAAACACTGTGGCATAAAAATTGCCCAGTTCAAACGGTCCTAACATAAAAATAGATGACAAATGGAGCTATGCTAGCATGAGCGTAACGAATTCAACCCCTGGTCAAATTCAGGTGATTAAACGCACCGGTGACGTTGCACCTTTTGATGCAGAAAAAATCTCTGTGGCGATTGGTAAAGCGTTCTTGGCCGTTGAAGGCCAGCAAAGCGCTGACTCCAGCCGTATTCATGACCGTATCTCTCAATTAACTGAGATGGTATTGAATACCTTTAACCGTCGTTTACCTTCTGGCGGTACCATTCATATTGAAGAAATTCAGGATCAGGTTGAACTTGCGCTTATGCGTACAGGTGAGCAAAAAGTTGCTCGCTCTTACGTGATTTACCGCGAACAACGTGCCGAAGCTCGTAAACAAACTGGTGCTCACCACCACCCTACTTTACAAGTGACAAGTTCAAACGGTCAGCTTAAACCGCTTGATCTTGGCGCACTTGAGGCAAATATTGTTAAAGCAGCTGAAGGTTTAGAAGGCATCGATGTTCGAGCGATTATCGATGAGACTGTAAAAAACCTTTATAACGGCGTAAAAGAGTCAGACATCTCAACGACCATGATGATGGCTACTCGTACACGTATCGAACAAGAACCAAACTATACTTATGTGACTGCGCGTTTATTGCGTAATGACCTTGTTGCTACAGGGTTAGAGTTCTTAGGTTTAGATACTGACACGAATGAAGGCGATGCTTTAGAAACTTTCTTGAAGAAAGGTATCGAGCTTGATCTTCTTTCTCCAGAACTACTTAACTTTGACCTTGCAAAATTGGCTGCTGCGATTCAACCAGAACGCTCAAACCAATTTACTTATTTAGGTCTACAAACCTTATTTGACCGTTACTTCATCCATTCAGATGGTGTACGTTTCGAATTACCACAATTATTCTTCATGCGTGTTTCAATGGGTCTTTCATTGAACGAAGAAAACCGTGAAGAACGTGCAATCGAATTCTATAACTTATTGTCTAGCTTCGATTACATGGCATCTACGCCTACTCTATTTAACTCTGGTACTTTACGTCCACAGTTATCTAGCTGTTACTTAACAACGATTTCAGATGACCTTTACAACATTTATGGCGCAATGCGTGATAACGCAATGTTGTCTAAATGGGCGGGTGGTTTAGGTAATGACTGGACACCAGTTCGTGCGCTTAACTCGTACATCAAAGGTACAAATGGTAAGTCACAAGGTGTTGTACCGTTCCTTAAAGTTGCCAACGATACTGCTGTTGCAGTCAACCAAGGTGGTAAACGTAAAGGTGCAGTATGTGCATACCTTGAAACTTGGCACTTGGACATCGAAGAATTCCTAGAACTTCGTAAGAACACGGGTGATGACCGTCGTCGTACACACGACATGAACACAGCGAACTGGGTTCCTGATTTGTTTATGCAACGTGTATTCGAAGATGCTGAATGGACTCTGTTCACACCATCTGAAACACCTGATTTGCATGACCTAACAGGTGCAGAATTTGCTGAACGCTATGCTTACTATGAAGGCATTGCGAAAGAAACCAACATGCTACATAAGAAAGTCCGTGCGAAAGACTTATGGCGCAAAATGTTGTCTATGTTGTTTGAAACTGGTCACCCTTGGATCACATTCAAAGACGTATGTAACTTACGTTCACCACAACAACACGTTGGTGTAGTTCACTCTTCTAACTTGTGTACAGAAATTACGCTGAACACTAACGAAGATGAAATCGCAGTATGTAACTTAGGTTCAATTAACCTTGTACAACACGTTCAAGGCGGTGTGTTAGATCGTGAAAAGCTTGCTCGTACAGTTAAAACTGCTGTTCGAATGCTCGATAACGTAATTGACATCAACTACTACGCTGTCCCTCAAGCTCGTAACTCGAACTTGAAACACCGTCCAGTGGGTATGGGTATCATGGGCTTCCAAGATGCTTTATACGAAATGAAATTGGCTTATGGTTCTGATGCTGCGGTTGAGTTCGCTGACGAATCGATGGAAGTGATTTCTTACTACGCAATCCAAACGTCTAGCGATTTGGCACTTGAACGTGGTACTTACGAGACATTTAAAGGTTCACTTTGGGATCAAGGTATCTTGCCAATTGACTCTTTAGATATCGTACAAAAAGCACGTCCTGACCGTATGTTCGAAGTTGACCGTACAACACGTTTGGACTGGGATACTTTACGTACTAAAGTTCAAAAAGACGGTATGCGTAACTCAAACGTGATGGCAATTGCACCGACTGCAACCATTTCGAACATTTGTGGCGTATCACAGTCAATCGAACCAACTTTCCAAAACTTGTATGTGAAATCTAACCTTTCTGGTGAATTCACAGTGATCAACCCGTACCTAGTACGTGCGTTAAAAGATCGCGGTCTTTGGGATTCTGTAATGGTCAACGACCTGAAACACTTCGAAGGTTCGGTTCAAAAAATTGCACGTATTCCTGAAGAGCTTAAAGCAATCTTCGCGACTGCGTTCGAAGTTGAGCCACGTTGGATTGTTGATGCTGCATCACGTCGTCAAAAATGGATCGACCAAGCTCAGTCTCTTAACCTTTACATCTCTGGTGCAAACGGTAAGAAACTCGACATGACGTACAAAATGGCATGGTTACGTGGTCTTAAGACGACTTATTACCTACGTGCATTGGGTGCGACTTCTGCTGAGAAATCAACCATTAACACTGGCGCATTGAACGCAGTTAAGCCTGCTACTGTTGCAGCACCTGTAACTGCTGTTGCGAAAGAAGAACCTAAAGCTGAAGTTGCTGCTGAAGAAGAAGGTTTTGGTCAAGCAGCTCCAGTGCCAATGGCATGTTCAATTGACAACCCTGATTGTGAGGCTTGTCAATAATGCAAAAAGTTTCTATGGGTGAGCTAATAATATTCATGATTTTACTACTACTAATTGTAGTAGCAATCAAAGGATAAAAATATGCTAGAACATTAGCCTCTGCATTAGAGGCTTTTGTTCAACCCATAGATTTTTGCCAAAATCACAGATCTTAAAGGAAAACTCCATGCCACATATGACGCATAACTATCAGTTAGGGCTTATTGCTTTGGTAGTTTCCTTTATTTTGACTTTTTATGTCCCGATCGCCTATTTCTGGTTCAAGGCATATAAATCGCGTAATCAAAATAAGTAGTTTTATAGACAGAATTACTTCTTTTGATAATGTAGAAATACACAATCAAACCTAGATCAAAGATTATGAAAGATAGAAAGTAATTGGAGATTTAGAAAGGATTTGGGGAAAATGTTGGGGATATTGGCGTATCCCCTCCATAAATCTCAGATAACCGAGAATACGGTTGACTGAAAGCTTTCGTCTAAGAAAGTAACGAAATCTTCGTTCACTTTGGGCTTTGAGTCAACTGTTAATTATCACTTTTAAACTAAACCTATGTTTTTAGGAGTTTTAAAAATGAGTATCAAACTACAGTTAATCATTAACAAAGTTACAGGAGATTTTTATGAGCCAATGGTGCTTAAGCTACGATCTTAAAAACAAACCAAGTTCAAATTATTCAAGAATTTACCAAACTCTTGGACAATATGAACACACTCGATTACAACAGTCGATTTGGTTGCTAAATACAACTAAATCTTCTGATGAAATCATAAATGATTTTAGGCATTGCGTTGATCAAGATGACCGTTTTGCGGTTTTCCCAATTGACCAAAATTTATTAAACATTTTAAAGGAGTAAATACCCCGACCATTTATTGTTCACAATAAATGGTTTTGAAATAGAGAGAGGTTTATAATCTCTTCTCTATTTCAGTGGGGTTCATTGCTTTTTAAATAAAGTGAGGAGAATCCCATGTCTATCCTAAGTTGGGACGATTTCGAAGATGATGAACCGAAACAAGCTGCACAAGCTCACCAGCCTGCGCCCGTCGAACCGCAAAAAACGACTGATTCGCAAGTGGTATCTAATGCACAGCACTCATCGCCGAATTTGGCAGCTGCACAACCCGCTCGAACCAGTACAAATCGACCAACAGATCCAACCGATCCGTTGGCAAGAGCATCTAACGCTCTAGAAAATCTAGACGTTGCACCTGGCTTAGAAGAGCTAGAAATGGGTGCTCAGCGTGTTCAAGTTGACGATAAAGCGATGATCAACTGCCGCGCTGACTTAAACCAACTTGTACCGTTCAAATACGAATGGGCTTGGCAAAAATATCTAGACGGTTGTGCAAACCACTGGATGCCGCAAGAAGTGAACATGAACCATGACATCGCACTTTGGAAGTCTGAAAATGGCTTAACCGAAGATGAGCGTACCATTGTTATGCGTTCTTTAGGTTTCTTCTCGACTGCGGATTCATTGGTTGCGAACAACTTGGTTCTTGCAATCTACCGTCACATCACCAACCCTGAATGCCGTCAGTACATCTTACGTCAATCATTTGAAGAAGCGATTCACACGCACGCTTACCAATACTGTATCGAATCTTTAGGTATGGACGAAGGCGAAGTCTTCAACATGTACCGTGAAATTCCTTCAGTGGCTCGTAAAGCAGCTTGGGGGCTGAAATATACACAATCTTTAAGTGATCCTACTTTCAAAACAGGTACACCTGAAAACGACCAAATCTTGCTTCGCAACTTGATCGCGTTCTACTGCGTACTTGAAGGTATCTTCTTCTACTGTGGTTTCAGCCAAATCTTGTCTATGGGTCGTCGTAACAAGATGAATGGTGTTGCTGAGCAATTCCAATACATCTTACGTGATGAATCTATGCACTTGAACTTTGGTATCGACATGATCAACCAAATCAAGATCGAGAACCCTCACCTATGGACTGCTGAGTTCCAAGAAGAAATCATTCAAATGATTCTTGAAGGTACAATGCTTGAAATCGAATATGCTCGTGACACTATGCCACGCGGTGTATTGGGTATGAATGCAGGCATGATGGAAGAATACTTGAAGTTCATCTGTAACCGTCGTTTGAGCCAATTAGGTTTACCTGAACAATTTGCTGGTGTGAATAACCCATTCCAGTGGATGTCAGAAATGATGGACTTACGTAAAGAGAAGAACTTCTTTGAAACTCGCGTAACAGACTATCAAACTGGTGGTGCGTTAAGCTGGTAATAAATTTTTCAGCGAAATATCAAAAGCGGAACCAAGTGTTCCGCTTTTTTTATGAAGAATTTCATTCACCCAAGCAAATCTATGCATTTAATTTAATTCATATTCTGCTAATATAAAACGGTATAAAAATACATCAATTAATAAAAATCACATAATAAAAGAGGACAGAATGAAAGGTCAGATATTAGATTATTCAGTACAAACCAATTCAGGCATCATCAGTGGAGATGATCAAAACCGTTATGAGTTTACAGGTGCAGAATGGCGTGGCCAAAACTCACCTAAACGTGGCGATCATGTAGATTTCGATATCAGTCCCGAAGGTCAAGCGGTTCAAGTATTCAATGCACTTGGCAGCAGTAATCCTATTCAACAAATTTCACAGCACCTCGATAAAATTTCAAACCAAGACCAAGCTGAATCAAAATTCAACATGATTGATTGGTTTGTCAAATGTCTAAAAAATTATGCCAACTTTACTGGACGTGCACGCCGTAAAGAATATTGGTTTTTTGTTTTGGTCTATCTTATCGCAATGATTATTACTCTGATTGTCGATTCAGTGCTTAGAACCAGAGGAATATTCACAGGTATTTTCATCTTAGCAATGGTTATTCCGTCCCTTTCTGTTGCAGTACGTCGTTTACATGATATTAATAAATCTGGTTGGTATTGGTTAATACAAATGATTCCGCTCGTTGGACCAATTCTGGTTCTAATTTGGCTTGCAACAGAAACCAAACCTGAAGTAAACCAATGGGGACAACCTGCCAAATAAATAAAAAATCGTGGCTACTATTTATGTAGCCACCCTATCTACAGCACATTAACTCAGGAAAAATATGAAAGGACAAATACTAGATTTTTCGATTCAAACTAATACTGGGGTGATTAGTGCTGAAGATGGAAAACTCTATCAATTTGCTGGTCATGAATGGCGCGGTCAAAGACCACCTACACGTGGAGAACAGGTTGATTTTGCTTTGGATGAAAGTGGGCAAGCGATTCAAGTCTATATTGCATTACACCAACAAAGTTTTTCCACGAATACGCGAGCAAACTACAGTGAAGAAGAGGAAAACTATGACTTTTTCGCGTGGTCATTCAAACCACTGAAAAAGTTTGCTGAATTTGAAGGACGTGCTCGACGTAAAGAGTTCTGGTTCTTTTGGCTATTTTGTATATTGGTCACTATACTTGCCTCTATTTGCGATTTCGTTATTGGCAGTGAACCTTGGCTAGAAAATATTACCAATATCGTTTTACTTATTCCTAGCTTAGCTGTTGGCGCACGTCGACTACATGACACGGGACGTTCAGGTTGGTGGCAACTTTTAATGCTCACAATCATCGGAATCATTCCACTGATTATATGGTGGGCTACAGACACCAAAGCCGAGAACAACCAATGGGGTCAACCCGCTAGAGATCTGCAACAATAAAATAAGGCGCACAATGCGCCTTATCTTTTAACAAAAAACTTTAGCCATATTTACGCGCAAAATCTTCATCTGAAGTGCATAGATAAACAATAAATTCAATAAAAGCAACAATGGATGGAATAAAGGTCCAACAGAATAGCAGATACACAATCCCCCATCCAATACGACCCAAATAGAATTTATGTATACCAAATCCACCAAGGAAGAATGCTAAGAGTGCAGCAACAATACGAATCTTTTGACCGTATTGCGTGCCTAAAGCATTCGGCACAGCGACTAAGTAAATATCGGTTGCGTAACCCAATCCACTTGTCTCAAAATCAACAAATTGTCCACGAGCAGGAACAGTTTGTCCTTTCCAATCGCTTCCAGAAAATTGATAACGATTCTGATCATCTCCACTGATGATGCCTGTATTATTTTGAACAGAAAAATCGAGTATTTGCCCTTTCATATAATCCTCTATGTTTTATCTTTATTTGATGATTCTTGGACGTTATTTTCATCAGCAATATAACGAATTATTGATGAATATCATATCATTAACTTATCTTGCCAAATAGCATTTTGTAAACATCAATCTCAATGCATATACCACTGCCATCGCAAATATTGCATAACCCGCAGGAGTAATAAACAACGGAATACATAAAACAATCACCACGGTTAAAGGATATAAAAGTTTTCTAAAGCCGCTTTGATGATGCAATTCATGGAGTAAATATAAACTTGTCGTATAAATCACGAGGCTGATCGCCACAAAGTAGCTTTCTTTTTCAGAACTAATCAGTACCTCATGCGAAACCATATCGACTGCGGCAGCTAAACTAGCACCAATCGCCGCAATACTAATAAAGACAAAGAAATGTCCATAACCCCAAGTAAATGCCATTTTGCGGCTATTTAAACGCTCTGCAATACTGGTATCAAAATAAGACCACTACATGGTGAACATCATCATCAGGCCGCCCACCATCAGAAAAATCAGTTCAGTACTAAAACGCTGATTTGTTAATGCATCGGTTATGGCAATCGAGCATTCGACAATAGATTCGCCTAAAACGATAATGGTAAGCAGTGAATATCGCTCTGCAATATGATGCGCATGCCAAGGTGTACGGCTTGCAGCTTCTGCAAAAACTGGGATAGACAGTTCAGCAATTCCGAGCAAAATGAAAAGATAAACTGTGAAATGCAGCGGTGAAAAATGAAAGAACAGCCACCCCACTTGCACCAGTATGATGCCAAAAGCATAGCGTAATGCTGTTTTCCGACGGGACAGATCATGCTTTGCAACGCGAAACCACTGCTGTAACTAAGCCCAGACACATAATGGCATAACCAATCACAATTACGTCAAAATCCTGCTTTTGAAAAGCGCTTGGAATACCTGCAGCAATGACCAAAGAACCAATGATCTGTACGAAAGTTAAGATTCGATAGAGCGCATCATCATTATCATACGCCGAAGCAAACCAACTAAAGTTCATCCACGCCCACCACAAGGCAAAAAACACCATGCCATACAGCGTTAAACCCTGAGCTAAATGATTTTCAACAATGGCATGATGCAGTTGCTGCCCTGCTGTTGCGATCGCCACGACAAAGATCAAGTCAAAAAGCAATTCTAAAGAGGTCGCGACACGATGATGCTCATGTGGATCACGTGGGTGCAAAGGTTTGAGCCACTGACTAGGGAATAAAAATGATTTGGACATAGCATTCAGCTTTATTGTTTTCTGTCTGAATTTTTTCAAAAGCCTGAAACAGTTACAAGATCGATTACATAAATCAGATGAGAAACAGTTTTCTAGAAAAAGGATAATGGCTTTAAAAACACACTTAAGATTTAGATATTTCAATTGTAGAAGTTAAAAATTCAAAGTGACAAAACTGCGAAAGACGTTTTAAGATAAAAACTCGATAGATCGATGTGTTTTTTATATCTCAGCTATATTTTTCTCTAAATTTTAATGACATACTGCTATCCACTAAAATAATAATGAAACCTAAAAGTAATGTTAGAAGAAAAATTAGCGTCTTTTCCTGACGCAGTTTGGGTACAGATTCATTATGATCAAATGCAAGTTTTAACGCGTGATCATCAAATTGTAGCTGAACAAAACTGCCCTCTGGCTTTTATAGAACGTGGAAGTTTTGTCCGAAACTATCATGTTGCAGAACAGTGCTTCAACCAACTCATACAACAGATCCACTTCAAGTGGTATGAGTTTGGACAGCCGGTTATTTTTATTCAGTTAAAAGAACGCTTAAGTGAAGAAGTCAGCGCACTCGAGCTACAAGCCATTCAAGAAATGGCTCTAAGCGCAAATGCACATTTTGTATTTGTTTACGACAAACATGGTATCGCACTCGAAGCAGAAACCATCAAAAATGATGAGTCTCCTTTGCTCAAATGGCTTTTCTGTGGGGTGATCTTGCTCATTTTGCTGATTATCTTTAAATAATCAGCATCATTCATTAGGTTCGGTGCAACTACGACACTTTCTGCTGCTGCAATTGCTCAATACTCGAAATCAAATCGTTAAAACCGTCAATTACTAGCGCTGGTGCAGCCATTTGAATTTCTTCTGTACTACCATAACCATAGCTCACAGCAATACTCGGCACAGCATTACGGCGCGCGCCTAAAATATCGTACTCACGGTCTCCCACCATCACACATTCCTTCGCATCCAACTGTTCTTGCTGCAAAATGTATTCAATTAAATCGCCTTTGTTGGTTCGCTCACCGTTCAGTTCACTGCCATAGATCACAGTAAAATATTTTGCCAAATCAAAATGTTCTAAAATTTGGCGGGCATAGACCGTCGGCTTTGCTGTAGCGACGTACAAGTGAAAGCCTTGCTGTTGTAAAGTTGCTAGAGTGTCGGCAACCGCAGGATACACTTTATTTTCAAATAAGCCCGTAACGGCAAAGCGCTCGCGATAACCAAGTAAAGCCTGATCTGCAAGTACATTATGCATATCGACATTGAGGATTTTGGCCAAAGAGGCTTTCAAAGGTGGTCCAATGATCCAATCGATATTGGTCTCATCCGAAATAGGATGTCCAATTTTCGCCAGTCCATAGCGTGCTGAAGTGGTAATGCCAACTTTTGGATCTGTTAATGTTCCATCGAGATCGATCAATATATTCTTAATCACAGCTTTTACCTTATCCATTCACTTCTGCAAAAATACTATCGAGTGTTCGCTCAAAGTTGCCTATACTATCGCAAATTTTGTGTAATAAGGACATCATTGTGCGCCCTACTGTACTGTGCTTTTCAGGTCTTGACCCTTCAGGTGGTGCAGGACTGCAAGCGGACATTGAAGCCATTGGTCAAAGTGGCGCACATGCTGCCATTGCGTGTACAGCATTAACCGTTCAAAACTCACAACGAGTGTATTCGTTTGAAGCAACCTCTCGTGAGTTATTGCTGGCCCAAGCACATGCTGTCGTCGGTGACCTCCCTATTCGCTGTGTAAAATCAGGAATGCTAGGAACGACTGAAAATATCGCGGCTCTCGCTGAGTTTTTACGTGAACATCCCGAATATCATTATGTTCTCGACCCCGTTTTAGTTGCCAATAGTGGTGGCTCTTTGGGCGATCAAGCAACTTTGGTCAAAGCCTTTGCAGAACTAATTCCACTTGCCACTGTGCTTACACCCAATACCGTAGAATTACGTGCGCTCACAGGTGAAGAGGATATTTCTAAAGCAACTGCGCAACTTTTTGCGATGGGTGCTCAAGCGGTATTAGTAAAAGGTGGGCATGAAAATACGCCTGACTATATTCAAAACTCGTTATATGTTCAGGGTGAATTAGTCTCTGAAACCCGTTGTCCACGACTGGATGGGGAATATCATGGTTCGGGCTGTTCATTGGCGAGTTTTATTGCAGGGCGTTTAGCCTTAGGTGATGAGCTCAAAACGGCTGTTCATCATGCCGAAACATGGTTATTTGGTGTGTTGAAAATCGCTGAATCACCGGTTGTCGGTGGACAAAAAATACCAAAACGTTTTTAAAGTACTCGGTTATTTATTTAAACCCCATAGAATAAACCGCTATATCATTTAAAGCCCTGAATATCAGGGCTTTTTCAAATTAAGAGTCGAGTTGAACGCGATAGACCAAGGTTGGAATTTCCCACGCACCACCAGCAAATCCTTTGCACTGTGTGGTTTTTGCCATATAGGTTTGGATAAAACGCTGACCATTCCATGACCACTCCCCCGTACTATGACAGTCGCCAATGCCTCGTCCACGTTGATTGGAGAAAATCTGCCCTTCGCTAAAACCACTTCCGGAAAAGGTCACGGATTGTTTGATTTGCTTTAAATTTCGATCCATCAGCCAATATCCATTACCACTGTTATATGCCCCACGCCAACATGGCACTTCGACCAAGGCATTTTTCCCATTGATTGGAAACACCACGACCCGATCATCCTCTAAGAAATTTGCATCAAAGAGTTGAGGACAATCTTCTACTGTCGTTTTCTTCTTTATCAATCCAAACAATTGTTTGGCTGTGGGCGCATTGACGGCATACCGTGTTTGTAAGCCCTTACTGTAATTTTGAATATTCACTTTCGGAATACTTTTCGGTTTGAGTACATTGGCCGAACTACTATTGGCTTTACGCAATAATGCCGAATTTGTCCCTATGCGCTTTTGAAAATCATCCATACGGAGTAAAACTGCACTAGCGCCCTGCACCGACAATAACCATGTTTTGTTGTTGCCTTTCCACACAATTGGTTGGTTGGCTTGTAAGGCTTGAATCAGTTTTTGAGTTTGAGCTGCACTTAACTGACCTTCCGCAGTTTTGGCATCAAGCTGCACAGTTCCCTGATTTTTACCTAAAATGTAAAGTTGAAGTGGTTGATTTGCCGCATTGAAGGTTTCAGGATCGAGTTTCACTCGTGCGCTGACTTGCGCTTGAGCTCCCGCAGCACGTTGTAATAACACAGAAATAGCGGGCTGATTGCCCTCCGCTTGATAACCTGCAACGCGACAAGTCCCCGTATTATCACAAGCGATTTCCCAATCCTTATGTGAAAAATAGTTTCCTTGAATTTGAGCTAAGCTCACACTACAACCCAATGCAGCAACGTAGCCTAATAGAAGTTGCCAGATGACATTATTTTTGTTCATGTCTTTGGCTCAAAATAATTATATTAGAACCATCTTAAAATGCTTTTCACTGAAACTCCAGTCTAAAAAGATCTGCTGCATCATTTGAAATTATGAAGACGAATCATTCAGTTGCTGTATCTCCTCACATTTTTTTCGCTTCACATTTTCATCACTGAGCGTATTCATCAAATCTGCCGCAAGGCCTTTTAACAGACTCATATCATCATCGGTCATTTGATTCGGCTGCCGATCTAAAACACAAAAACTTCCCAACGCGACCCCATTACGGTCTCTAAGTGCAACGCCTGCATAAAAGCGAATGCGGTTATGCATCAATTCAGGTAAATGCGCAAAGCGTGGGTCACGTTGTAGGTCTTCAATAATCAAGCGTTCATTTTGATACACCAAATGGCTGCAGATCGAGTCTTGCTTGGACTGGCGCACCTGCATCGGTTGCTCGGTAGCCTGAGCCAAAGGGCTACCTGGGGTATAGACCCAGTCTTGCTTGACCCAAGAGATTTGTGCATATTTCACATCGAAGGCTTGTCGGGCTTCTTCAATATATTGTTCATAGATCGGCAAATTCCGCTCATCCAAAACATCCAGTTCTTCTAATGCTTTTAAGCGCTGCACTTCAACGCTAGGATCAGGCTCATCCAACCAAGATTCCCCCTGCTTCAATTGAAAAGCTTCAATGGTTAATAACAAGTCATTCATATTATTGACCACAGCATCGACGGTGAAATTTTCTTTGATCGCATCTAATTGGGATATCTCATCACAGCTCCAAAGTGCAAAAATCAGTTTTTTATCCGGAAACTGTGCCTTAAAAACATGGCTTAGTAGGCGAATTTGAGCTTCTGGTGCCGTATGGAAAATCGAAATACATACGATCTGAATATCCTCTTGGATATCATCCATACTTTGATGCTGATTTTGAATCAATACGTCGCTAAATGCCTGAGCCTGAATACCACTTAAACTTAGCCCATGCGCCAACATAGCCGATACTTGAACATCAATTTCCCAACGTGCGCCGATACATAAAACCTCAGTTTTCTGATCCTCTTGTGCCACTGGATATGCCCGTTAAAAACTATGATTAAACAGCTTTAAGCCTTGATGTAAGCGTAGTCGATGCTCTGCACTAGCCTCGGTGTTGTGTCCGCTCGAAAAAATCCGTATGGCTGGAATCGCCACTTTGGCATAAAACGCATTGACCCGACGTGCCTTAATTTCATCCATGGCATCTTTCGGTAACTTTTCAGCAATAAAAGTCTGTGCAACATCCATGGCATCTTGCACATCATCAGCGACCAATCGCTGATAAAAGCGCTCATGCGGCGCCAATGCAGGTGTACTACCGATCAGGGTTTTAATTAAACCTAAGGATGGCACATAGCTCGAAAGCACCAATAAACACGCGGTTAAAGGCGTCGATAAAATTAAACCAATTGGCCCCCACACCGCCGTCCAAAACATGGCGGCAATAATAATGACTAAGGTCGAAAGTCCAGTACTTCCCCCATATAACCAAGGCTCAATAATATTATTACTGACCAATTCCAAGAGCAGGATTAAGCCGACTGTCCACAGCACCATATTCCATGTGGGATCTACCGCAAAAGCCAATGCAATGGGGAAAATCGCGGAAATCATCGGGCCGACATAGGGAACGAAGCGCATCACAATCGCCACCATTCCCCACATAATTGCTGCCGGAACCCCAATAAACCAAAGTCCCAAAGCCATCGGAATACCGTAGGTCACATTGACCATCAGCTGCATACGTAAATATTTACCGATACGATTGGCCGCTTCATCTAGTGCGTCAGTTCCGATATTTAAATTACCGCCCAGCAGCTTGAGGAAACGATCATGCAAATCTTTCCGATTAACCAAAATCAGAATCACAAACAAAAATACAATACCCGCAGTTGCCAAGGGATTGAGCACCCGCTCGCTCCAAGCCATGACCGCTTCAGCCGTAGTTTGTTGTTGCCCCACCACTTTCACTTGCTGCACTTGAGGATTTTTCTCTTCAGGCACCACATCATCTATCGAATTTTCAACGGTATCTATGGTGGTTTTTGCGCCATCCCAAACACTCGGGCCGCGTGCAAATTGACGAATAGAATCCATTTTCTTTTGAATCGTGCCCTGATATTGCGGTAATTCTTGGCTTAATTGCCCCAGTTGATAACCCAAATAAGAGGCCGCGCCGGACAAAATCGCCAAAGCCAAACCGACCACAATAAAAATCGATGGCATCTGTGGTAGTCCCCAACCACGGAGTTTCATCACCAGAGGATCAACTAAAAAAGCCAATAAAATTGCAAGTGCCAATGGAATAAAAATATCTTTGCCAAGATATAAGGCGGCAATCAGCAAACTGCCGATGATAAATCCTGCCGTGATTCGAATCACTTTATGTAAGTCTGCAGGGGGCATTTGCTTCGTTGCGTTCAAGTCTTGCAAGCCTTACTTTTGACCTGATCGTGATGATTCAAAATCTTGCGCTAATTTATTATTTTTATGATCCATTTTCTTATCCTGAACGATGGTCATTATTTTTTAATTTAGGCTGAAGTTTTAGGGCTGCATACGCATTTCATGTAATGATTTGCAAAGAAAAAAACAGAGCTTTATAGCTCTGTTTTCATACTGCGTTTCGAGAGGAATTAAAAGGTAATCACTTTACTTTGATGAGTCACAATATCCACTGGAACAGAGATATGTTGATGAACGATCTTCCATTGAGACTGCGTTTTTTTCATCCCAATGGTATTACGACACCACGAGATCCCCGGCGTCGGTATCCCGCTCTGATCATCAATTTTGGAATAACAGTGCAGAAAGGCAATATCAGGATCTGCATGGATGACCAATTCCCGCCTAAATACCTTTAAGCCTTCACGAAAATACTCCCGATAAAATTCCCACATTTTTTGATATGCCATTAAGCCACGCATTTCACAACTGGCATCAAAAAAGTACACATCTGCTGCGCAGGATTCAGCAATATTTTCAATTTTCAATTGGCAGATGACCTCATCCCAATTGGCTAAAAATTGCAGAATTTCGTCAGCGGCCTGTTGGTCACCAACTATTTTGATTTTATCTTGCATCTCTGGCACCTATTTATTTTATTTTTTATGAAGCATTGTTCTGGGCGGCGTTTGGAAGTTGAATTTTAACGATCTTCCAGCTCCAACCGCGGCGTTGCATACTAAATACGGTATATTTTTCTTCGCTTAGGCCTTGGAGCGGCACATACAGATCAAATCGATTCCAAGCGCTATAGCTGGCTTTGGGTTCAAGTGGCTGGCTTTGCTTTAAAGCAACAGCGGTTGCAGTTTCGTCATTTTTGGATAGTGTTGACGCATAAGGTTGTTCTGCGACCTTATTTTCAGCATGCGTGAATAGTTCAATCCCTGGGCTAATCATGCTCGGATTGGTCAGTTTGGTTATTTCTGGTAGTTGGATCGACTCTTTTAATGCTTTGCCTTGTAAAAGCAGCATGATACTGGTTGGATTGACCAGACTGTCGACTAGCGTTGCACTGAGGACTGTGCTGAGCTGCCCACCCCAAGACTGGGCAAATTCGGGTAAATGCTGTAGCCCAGTTTTCTGTTGAATGAGGTCTTCAACTTGTGGTTTTAGACTCGATTTGACTGCCGCAAAATCGATATATTGAGCAATTTTTTCAGGTTGATTGTGCTCATAGGCTTGACGTATTTGATACAACACCCAATACGGAGACGCAATCATCCAACCCATGACGATGATCAAAATCGTAATGAGCCCATAATACAAAATATGATTCTGCTTATTCATCGTTCACCACTCTAGCCAGTGAAGTTGTGGTACTTCCTTGTACCGTCAAATAAGCCTGATCTGATTGAATAGCGTCCAACCCAACAGCACTTATCTGAGAACCATATTGCTTTTGACCTAGTGATTTTGATGAGCCATCAGGGTTTATTCCCTTTCAACTATCTCTATCAGGTTATTGCAAATTTAAACTGTTAGATCTTTAATTTGGGTACTTGCACCATTGGTTTTAACTGATTCAATGCCTTTATCTCGCGATTGCTCACTGGCATAAAATTGGCTAGTTCCAATAATTTGATGGTTTGCCGCTTTCAAATTGAAATAAGGTTTGCCATTTTTGGCTGTCAGTCGTTCAAAACGGCTGTCATCTGCACTGTTCTTTTGTACAGACTCAATCCCGTTTTGTGCTGATGCTTTCGCTTTGTATAATTCACTCGTTAAAATGATTTCACCGTTACCCGCTTTTAAAACAAAACGGAACTGCTGATCATTAGAGTGACTGATCTCGTACCATCCCGACATAGGTTACCCCTTCATTTTCATTGTTTTATCTATTATTCGATCAGGATTTGTTGTTGGAAATTCAACCTGATCTACAGAATATAAATGAACTCGGTCACATTTTTCAATGTCTTTTTTGATCAGTATAAAGCTCAAAATTTAATCAAAAAGGGATTTTTTAATAAATAATTCCAATAAAAAATAATCCGACCGAAGTCAGATTTCATCATTTTTACAGCATGATGTATTTCAAAATATATGCGCGTTTCTGCATGTAATGAATGTCTTAAGAACTCACGATCTGCTTTGAATACGTCGCTTTATTCATTTCTAAAATTTCCACACAAAGTTGCACTTCTACTACTGAAGCTGTGACATGTTGTTTCAGCACGTCCAATAACAACAATGAAATTTGCTTTTGCACTTCGACCGTTCGACCCGTCAATAATGAAACTTTGGCATGCATATACGCATGTTGAGCGTGTTCATCCAAGCCCACAACAAAATCTTGTTGAGCGACAGCACGGCTCTTAATATCATTGATGGCACTCACATGACCCGATTCAAATAAGGCAGCGTTTAGCGCTTTAAGTAAAGGTCGAGCTTCGACGTCAAGGTTATTGGAATATTCCAAATGAATATGCGGCATAGTAAAGACATTTCAAACCTGTAATGCGTCTATTATGCAGGCTGAAAAGTAAAATCTATAGCGGATTAGATATCAATTTCATGTTTAAGTAGACATCCTAAGCCAAGTGTTGACTTCGCTTAGGATGCTTGAAGGTTGCTTTAGAGCGAACAAAAACGAAACTTAAACTTTTTTCACGTATTCAGATTTGAGTTTCATAGCCCCGATACCATCAATTTTACAGTCAATGTCATGACCATCTGTTGCATCAGCTAAAAGTCGAATATTTTTAACTTTGGTACCAACTTTCACCACTGACGATGAGCCTTTAATTTTAAGATCTTTCACCACAGTAACCGTGTCGCCATCGGCCAATACATTGCCATTGGCATCTTTAATCAGCACCTGTTCATCTGCAGCGCTTTCGCCTTCACGCCATTCGTGTGAGCATTCAGGACAAATCAGTAAGTCACCATCATTATAGGTATATTCAGAATTACATTGGGGACAATTGGGTAAAGACATAAAAGACCTCAAAAAAGATGGATGTAAAAATCCATAAAAACTTAATATAACATTTTTATGTATTTCATGAACTTAAAAACCATAAATATCGTATGGTTTAATCACCTTGTGAAGGTCGTAAATTTCACAACGCTACAGCACTTGAAGGTTTAAATTTTAGATATCTAATGAGGTGTTTAATATTAACGCTTTTAAGATATGCGCATGATTTTTATCCGTATGTTTAGCCGCTGTGAGTAAGGTTAGTGGCTCCTCTTTTTCCCATGCCCGTAGTTGTTCCAACTCGGCTTGATGTGGCTGTATTTCTTGCAAATAGCGCTGTTTAAACTCGTCCCATCGAGAAGCCATTGCCTCATCTTGATGATACCAACGACGTAAATCTGTAGATGGCGTCAATGCCTTCGGCCACAAATCTAGCTCTGCGCTCACTTTACTGATACCACGCGGCCACAAGCGATCGACCAAAATGCGTTTACCGTCGTCTGGGCTTATCTCATCATAAATACGTTTAATGTGTACAGTCATTAAGCCCTCCTTCGCCTATTTATAGTTTTTCGATCATTCTTCAGATTATTCATCGGGGATCGCTGGATTCACTAAAAAAGCCAGCAACTGTAAAGACTCCTGCCACCCCAAATAACAGGCATCAGGTGGAATAACGCTCGGCAACCCTGCCTGTACAATCGTCACTTCGGTTCCTACGGAGACCGCTTTAAACTCAACAGTGACTTCGATTTCACCAGCTAACTCTGGCATATCAAATTGGTCTGTATAGCGCAGTAAATGATTCGGCACGACTTCATGATAATCACCATGAAAAGCGTGTGTGGTTCCCGTTGAAAAATTTTGAAACGACATGCGGTACGAGCCACCTACACGCACATCCGAATGCTCCACATGGGCCGTAAATCCATGCGGTGCCATCCATTTCACCAAAGCATCTGGCTCCACAAAGGCACGATAAACGCGCTCTACAGGCGCACTAAAAACACGATGTAATCGAACAGTATTGCTCATGATGATGTCCTTGTGTCATTGTTTTCACTGAATCATCCACATGCATTCACCCTCGCTTTATCGTCCATTTTTATCACACTGAAACGTTCTAAATGAAACAGCTTTGAGACATGCGAGAAAGGTCATTGCTGTTCAATACTATAGTGAATCCTACAGATTGATCCCATCACTTTAACGCAATGCCGTGTTATGTTTTGTGAGCTGCATTTATATTGATTTTTATAAAAATATTGAAAAATCAAAATTTTACACAATTTCTCTAAAATTTAAATAATAAAAAACCCAGTTGAAAGACTGGGTTCTTGTTGCTAAAGATGCAATAGTGAGACTTAGCTCAATTGTGCTTCATCTTCTTCCAGATCATCATCTTCATAGATATAAGCCATACAACCCCAGCCATCATATTCGCCCGAATGTTGTTCCGCAATTTTAATAAACCACTGCTCTAAATCAACGATATCTTCATAATCAGGTTCCATATAGACATAGACCGTGATAATCCATTCCACGCGATCTGATTCTTCATCTTGGAACAACGAAATTTTTTGCTCTTCTTTCAATAAATACAATGCACACTGTTCAGCCTGCGCTTCGTTCGAAAAGGCAATTGAATATTCGATTTCGTGCGGCACAGATAAATCATCACCATCTTGCTGCATCTGCCACAGCACATTGCCATTATCATCATCTGGAAATTGTTTAAAATCACGAGTCATTGTACTTTCCCTTATCGTTTATGAATTTTATTCTGTTGACTTAGATTAACGGATAATTGTTGCAATTTGCATTAGCGAAATCTCTTTAATCAGAAATAGACCGCCGAAGTGATCTTTCTGATAACAATTCAAATTAAACCACAACATCCATGTGGGCCTGAGTTTCTTTGAGATGTAAAACCAAAGCTGCCATTTTCAATTCTTCTAAGCGTAATTGTAGATAACTGTCGAGTACCCGTGCCTGACTAAAATGTACACCATGCGCATTGAGCAAGGTGAAATCATCCGCCAAAGCCTGCAATAGCTCACCTAAGTTTTTGGTATTTAATTGGGCTAAATACAAATCAGCACGACTATTAAACACCAATGTAAATAATTGCATCGCAGCCAAACGACGTTCTTCATCAACATAATTACAGTTTGCAGTCGATTGCTGCTCCATTGCATCAATCATTTTGCAACGTACCGCAGTCAAATTTTGCTTTGCCGCAGATTCATTCATACCATCCATCAGCTGATCTAAAATACTCTGTAAAGGCAAAAAGAACGCTGACTGATAGCCCCGTATTTTGTTGTCCAAAGCACGGTTGATGTTTTCCAAATGCTGCTGATCCAGCGCTTGGCTATATAAACCTTTTAACTCGGCACGGGCTTGTTCCTGCGTTTGTAATTTGGCTTTTTCTTGATATTTGCTCAAATACTGACGCACTTGTTCGATCTTGGCGCGAATATCATTCAACATGATATCTGCATTGGCTTTGGTGACTTCTAACAAGCCATCTGCCTGTAAAGTTCGATACTCAACATATTGTTCAATATCCACAATATGTTGATATTTCGCTACTTTATCGACTTGGATTTTTAAGCCACTGTTTTGAATGCGTAATTGACTGATTTCATAATTCAGTTCATCTTGTTGCGACTCTGTTTCAGCCAGTTTTAACCGCGCACGATCGAAGTTTTCCTGCAGTGAACGTAGGGTTTTATCATTTTTCAATTTGCGGTTATAAACAAAAAGGAGAGCCACAATTAATAGGATGATAAGGACGATTAAAGCAATATTGATCATTTGCCAATCCTCAAAATAAGCTTCAATAATTTAAGTTTATTCCCCAAAACAAACCAAATTTATAAAAATTAAAATCAATAATTTATTTCATATTAGCAGAATAAATGCAAAAAACTGTATTTATCTGACCAAATACACACTTGCACACAATTTAACTAAAATGCTGTTTTAAATCATTTTAATAAAATATTTTTATATTAAAAAAGTAATCATTCAATATTCATTAGAAAATATAATAAAACCTTAAAAATGGCGTTTATTTACTAAAAGCTACAAAGAAATTTAATATCAATCTTTCTAAATTTTTCACATACTTTATAGAGATATTTAAATTATTTATATATCCCCAGAATTGGGGATATAGTGTATATCATGAATCATTTTTAAGCAGAAAAACCTATTTAAAGCTGTAGATATTCTGCGCTTTTTACGAGTCCCAAAGGTTTTAATTCAATGCAGCAGTTTTTATGAACAATGAGCATTCACATGAATATGCTTTAAAATTCTGCCGCACAATGAATATGAACAGCTTGTTGAGTTAAAGGCTGGGTAAATGCCAGATCGCAAGCATGTAACGCCATCCGTCCGAGTGAGCTCTGTTTTGCATTCGGGTGATACAGTTGATCCCCTGTAATTGGGTGCCCAATATGCATCATGTGTACACGTAGCTGATGAGAACGCCCTGTCACTGGTGTTAATAATACTCGGCTAATGTCCTTGCTTGCGTCATAGCTAATGGCTTGATACAAGGTTTTTGAGGGTTTGCCCAATTCAAAATGCACCATCTGACGTGGGCGATTTTCCCAGTCCGTAATGAGGGGCACTTCAACACTGCCCTCACCTTCAAGTTTGCCCTGAACTAAAGCCACATATTGCTTTTGAACCGTCCGCGCTTGGAACATTTTACTCACTGCCACTTCTGCATCGCGGTGTTTCGCAAACATCAAAATGCCTGATGTTGCCATGTCTAAACGATGGGTAATTTTTGCAGCAGGATACTGCTCCAAAACACGAAGGTAGGCACTGTCATGATGCTCAGGCAAACGTCCCGGAACCGACAACAATTCCGCCGGTTTTTCGATAACAACCAAGTCTGCATCTTCATACAAAATACGTAGAGGACCTTGAGGCGGCGCATAGACAAAGTTGGGATCTAAAGGCATGGATAGACTGTGTACTGGGAGAATGTCGGCAAAATAACAACTGACTAATTCGCTGTCAATCGACTTTGGCCGATCAGGTCTAACCCTAACGATTATTGGTCCCCAATTTACCAAAGGCTGGTGCTAATGAATGAGACAAATCATCCTCCAGTAACTGTAAGATGCTTGCACTCGTGGTTAAAGGATACTGATGTAGTGTGATGCGATATTTGCCCTGAAACCACTGCGATAAATGCAAGGCATAGGTTCGTTTAGGCCCAAAACCTAAATGTTGTTTTAAACGATTCTTTATACCTGTCCGTGATGATCCGACATACAGAATGTGATTGGGTTGATTTAACTTGGCGCAAGTATGGGTTTTCAATGCCTTAAATGCAGCATAGTCCTGATATGTCTGCTGTATATCGCCACCAACTTGCTCTATCACATAAATATAATGTGCGTGTAGAGCAAGATCATCAAAACTTGAAAACTCAAATATACGCTCAGCTTTAGTCTGCTGTGCCTGCAGACAATCCTGTATCAATTGATCAAGATAACCCATAATAAAATTATTTAAAATTTAGATAGTTAAGCATAACAACTTTGTGAAAAAGGACAATCCGAAGCTTAGATTAAGTTTGAGTTGTTCTGCGTGATATTCATTACATCAGCAATGATCAAAGTTTGTCTGGAATGAATGCGAAGTTTGGAATTTTGAAAAAGATGGAAGGATTTATTATTCGATTGAATTCTTAAAAATTTTTTAGGGTGTAAGAGAAAACAGTATTGTTTACTTCAACTATCATCACTTTGTAAGTCATGATCTTATAGCCTATAAACTTCTGGTTTATAGCGTCCTAAGCTGAATCGAGACCTTTTGGGTGAGTACTGTACTCGTGTTTTGCACCACTGACAGCATGCTACTCTTTTCAATCTCTATCACACCCTTGAGATATATAGTAGTGGTATCGATGAGGGATTGTTTCCCTGAAAATTACTATTTTTGACTTATTTTAAAAATATTTTTCACATTTAAAGATATATTGAAAATATTTTCTTCTTGTATCATGTTTTAGCATTTTTTCCATCTGATAAATGACTTTTCCCGAGAATTTTCGCCAAGACTTAGTACTCAAATAACAATTATTTATGCTGTTCAAAGCACACTATTGCTTCTTTTTACTCATTTCGGACAGTAAATCCAACTGAATTTCCTGAATCTTGGCAAGACGATCCCATTGATGCATCAACAAATGATCTATCTTTTCATGTAAATGGCGAATTTCTAATTCAGCTTTTAAATTCACTTGATAATCATTTTCCGAACGCATGCGGTCTTTAGCTTCTTGACGGTTTTGGCTCATCATAATAATGGGCGCTTGTATGGCAGCGAGGCAAGACAACATCAAATTCAGCAAAATAAAAGGATAAGGATCAGCAGGATGCTTCACCATTACCACCGTATTGACTAAAATCCACACTGCTAAAAACAATGTAAAACAAATAAGAAATGCCCAGCTACCGCCGAATGTTGCAATTTTATCCGCTAGCCTTTCGCCAAAACTCCACTGCTGATCCAGCTTTTCTTCAACATTTTTGCTAATCAGATCATGCTGCTGCATGCTGTTCAGCACTTCATATTCTAAATTGGAGACTTCGCCTTGTTCGGAGTTCAGAATTGACTGTACATATTGCATACGGTATTTGGTCAAATCAGTTTGGCATATATAGTCCTGAGCACCAGATTCAGGAAAATCCTGTGCAATTTCTTCTGTAATGACTTTACGCACGATTCCCATTGGAATCATATTTTTCAGTGGGAAACTTTTTTTGCACACCAAACAAGTACGGCATTCTACTTTCCCGTTCATTCTTGCCTTGCCCAATTGAATTTTATGTTCTTTTGAGCATACTGTTTTGCCTAAATTTAATGCAAGCAGCTTGTGCTTTTACACTCAGTATTTTTTATGGTTAAGCCTATTTTAGATAGTGCAATGCAATATAGGGGGTTAAATTCAAAAGTAAAATACCAATTTTATAGACAGCCATTCCACCATAATGAATAGCGTCAAACTGCTGATCGCTCAGCTTAAACCACTGCCCATGCAGGCGTTTCATCCAATCTTTAGCAAAGACAAATACCACAAACCAAATGATTAAAATCAGATAGTTAATCACTAAGCTATACAGCAAGAAATCGCTTAAATGACTCAAGTTCATGGCAAATCTCCTAAGCGTATTTTTATCCTTAGTTTATGCCCCTTTCGAGCAATTGAATATTGCTTTTAAATTTCCGCTTAGATTTGGACTATTTTTAAGAGAGATGCCTGACGATCTTTGAGCTTGTGCTGATTTAACTGGTGTGGTTTGTTTTGTGCGGATTAAAGGAGTAATGATTTATTATTCTTTTTTATTTTGGCTTAAATTTTTGGGGTGGTATAAGAGAAAACAATGTTGTTTACTTCAACTATCATCACTTTATAAGTCATGATCTTATAGCCTATAAACTTCTGGTTTATAGCGTCCTAAGCTGAATCGAGACCTTTTGGGTGAGTACTGTACGCGTGTTTTGCACCACTGACAGCATGCTACTCTTTTCAATCTCTATCACACCCTTGAGATATACTTTAACCAAAGGGCATCGGGATTAATTTCCTAAGTTTTTCTAATTTTCCACAAATTCAGCAAATTTTTTCAGCCATTTTAGATTTAGCAGGATATTTTATCTTTTCAGCTCATTTCAGCGTTTTTTATCTGCAGATTTGTCCAATTATAAGAAAATTTTCTTTTACAACAGCTCAAACGTGCAAATACAGCGTCAAACTTAAAATGTATAGCCACTGAGCATTCATCCCCCTTAACTTCATACATCTAGGTTGAACACGACTCACAAAGTATCGTCCTCTGAGTAGAGATCTAAGCCTATCCATGTTCTGCCGATATTAGGGTTGATCTATTCAACGAGGTATTGGTCAATGAGCTAAATAGCTTTGTACCCAGTGTGCGCTAAACCACCAACCACTACATGCCGCCATGCCACAGAGTAAATTGGCCAAAATTTTATTCATTCGACTGAGGTCTGATGCATATATTTTGAGATTGATCAGATATGCAATCACGGCATATACCAGTCCAATCGCACCACCAATGATGATCAGGATCAAAGGCCATGCTGCATAGGCATGCGCCTCTGCTGGATATTTTGTAGAACGGATGGTTTCTGTGGTCATGCTGTATATCCTATTAATAACGCGATTACCTTTTTTAGTTAGCAATTTCTGCGCCATTTTTCTTGGATATACAGCTTTATTTCAAGGTTAATGCATGTTGAATTTCTAGCTTTGACTACAGCATTTATCGCAACCGACAACTTTTTCTGTTGGCCAGCTCATTCGTGCACGCTTATAAGCGAGTTCGAAATTGGCAAAATAACCAATCAATATTTGCTGGTCAAATTGCGGCATGTCTACACATCCTTGCGTACCATTGTGAATTAAATGCGAGCCATTCGTTAAGGCATTTTCATCCACTATAAATTTAATCATCTACCATTCCCCTCATTATTTTTTATAAAATTCAAATGATTAATAAATCCATATAAAAATTATGTGATTTATAATCACATAATAAAATTATGCCTTTATTGTTCAAAAATCAACCATATTTTAAAGATATTTTTAGGCGTCTCTTGGATGACTTAAACGCAGAATGATGTGCTCTTTTAGGACAGATAGTTGCAATTGTTTGATCAAATTTATGTGCTTAAGCCGAGTGCTTTGAATGTTGAGTAAAGGTATTTTTCACTCGAACTGACATCAACAAATACGGCGTCCAAATCAGACAACCCATAGTACTCGTCGCTAACTGCATGATGGTCTCTGTATCAAATGCATTTTTATCACTGAATAGCACACTCAAAATGGCACTATCACATAACTGTACCAATAAAAAACTTGCCATAAACGTAATATAGAATGTTGGAAAGTAAAGATGCTTACTAAAAAATAAGTAGACAGCACAAACTGAAAGTAAGAAAAATACAATATTTAAGATGCTTTCTATATAGAGTAAATACATCAGAGTTGGATAATAAAGTTCCGATTTTTGATCACTTATTTGACTTAACGCCTCATTTTGAAAAAGTTGATATAGGCTATAAATATCAAATGAAAGCAATAGTAGTGATAGGACAATTTTTATCCCCAACACAATAAGCCACCCGCCCAAACCTTTTAAATTCCTCTGATTGTTCTTTTTTTTGTATCACTTCTCATAATTTTAATAATCTTTATCAAACGCTGAAAAACTCAGTTTCGGATTTTTATTTCTATATTTATTAAGCATAACGCAGATCACTCACTCTAAAAGATGGATTCATTTTAGAGTGAAATGTTGATTGGTTTATAAAGGGGTGTCGACCTGTACAGTTCGTTTCTGACGAATGCGGCGAACCAGCCAGATCACGATTGCAATCACTAAGATCACAACAAAAAATGGAACTAAAAAGGCCAATACTGACAAGACTGCAGCACCAATCCATTCTCCTGTAGATAAGATGGGGTTTGCAACGCCACCTGTGGTTGCGGTAGATACACCACGCGCAGCGACAGTACTCATTTGCACTGCTGTTGCTGTACCACCACCCACGATAATTGCTGCAGCCCAACTGGCAAACTGTGACATTTCACCTGAGCTGACTGCCATTGTGGCAATCGTCCCTGCAATCATGGCTGCAGGTGTTGAAATGGTGTCGAGCGCATTATCTACCCAAGGAATATAGTAAGCTGCAATTTCACAAACCGTCGCAATTGCTAAGCCAATACAAACCGCAGGCATAGACAACCATTCGAATCCTTTCATCGGTTCGAATAGTCCTAAAATGGAAGCAACACTCATCACCAATAAAGGTACAAAGACACGGAAACCACAGGCAGCACTTAAGCCAATACCAATACACAGTCCTAATATTGTTTCCATGGGCTTCTCCGAATGGTCAAACGTACAATTTGTTTTTATATATGCTGTGTTATACGTTAGCAAAAAGCCCTATCGAGTGATAGGGCTTTTCTTTCTAAACAGCGGATAACTGTTAGTGTTTTGCAGCTTAAGCATTCTTATTGTTAAATTGATTGCCTTGGCATTTGGTACACGGTGGTAAACGATCAGTACCAATTTCTAAGTAGACGCGGTGTCCGCATTGAACACAAAAATAGAAGCCTGTTCCGGGTTTTTGACCAGCAGTAACCATTTTTGTTCTCCATGTGTTTTTAGAAATGGTAGATTCAGTATAACCCTCTTGTGATGAATGTCTATTGGTCATTTCGACAATTGATAATGGCATTTAGGCAAAGCATAATTTCGAATGGAAATTTTGGTGGGTTTACAGAGATTTGCTGAGCCAGTTTTCTACTTGCAGTTCGTCTACACGCAGAAATTCTTTTTCATTGTTTGTGACCATGACCCAATTATTTGATCGTGCATGAGCAGCTAGCCATAAATCGTTATTGCCAATTATTTGCCCCTGAAGCGCTAACTGTTTTCGAATTTGAGCATAGTGTACGGCGGTGTGTTCATCTAACTCTATAACAGGAATGATTGAAGTTAATTCATCGATAACTTTGAAAGCTTTGTCTTTCCATTGGCTTTTTTCCGCACCAAAGCGAAGTTCCCCCAAAGTAATCACTGAAATAAAAATATTGCCGTCAGGTAAATGTTTTTCAAAATGCTGACGGACAATTTCGGGTTGATGCTTGGTGATATAAATACAAATATTGGTATCTAATAAATATTGTGTTGGCATTAGAACTCTTCTCGTTCTTGCGGTGGTTCATCCACTCTTGTTTCTGCATAAAAGTCGTCTGGCATTTGTGCCAAAACTTTAAATAACTGTTCTGCTGTGACTGGTTTTTCTCGCAGTATAACCTCATCGCCACGGCGGAAGATTTCTACTTCTTTGCCTTCAAAGCGAAACTCTTTAGGTAAGCGTATGGCTTGACTACGCCCTGTCATAAAAACTTTTGCGGTAGTCATAAGGCGACTCCATGTATTTTGATACATACCTCATGATAGGTATTTTTCAAGTGTTTTTCAATTACATTAAAACATTTACAAATTCGTAGAATCTAAAAGACCTATTCTCTTTAGCATTAGCTTACCAAGTGGAGTAATCAATCTATAAGAAATCTCAGGCACCCCGTGATTATTAAACTTTGGTAACTTCGTTTTACTGTCAACTCTATAAATTGATCGAACAAGTCCTAACCTTTCTAAATGTAATTTATAACTTTCCTGAATATCTTTTTGTTCTAAGATACTATCATCCACACCAATATAGGCTCTAATCGGCTCAAGTACATTTTCATGTTTACGACGAAATTCCTGATCACCACCTATTGTTGGATCTAAAAAAGAACGTAACCAAATCACTTCCTGATCATTAAGTTCACCTAGTAACTTTAATACATACTTACTATCTGCAATATTTTTGACTTCATCCGATATCCCATTGCAAACTAAATTTGCAATATATTCCCGTCTCTCATTTGTGAGTGATCTAGATGCCTGAACAAATCCTTCTTCTATAAGATCAATAACTGCTTCATTAGTTCTAACAATTTCTAAAAATTCACTGTCTATTTGCTGAACTTATTCATCTAATATTTTTATATATTTAACCAATCTATCCATTCGCTGATCTGGAATAATAGCCCCAACAATTTCTGAAAGTATAGAACCAAAACCTGGTACTAAACCTACTACTGCCTTGTAAGTTGCAACCCTGGTATCGAGAAAATTTGTGTTTAAGTTGTTATCCGTCATCTCATCTCCTGAATGTAGTTTTACTAATAACAGTCAACCGACTTTTTATTTTAAAATCATATATGTAATTGATGCTGCTAAAAAAATCATTGCAAGAAAAAAATTAATACCTATATTCACTGAGGTAAGACCAAATGTAAAATATTTTTGATCTAATTGAATAAGTCTTTCTTTCAATATATTTTTATACGCTAAATCTATATCACTTTGATCAATTTTATTTTCATACAGATTAAGCATCTTTTTGAAATTATTATTCTCTGCTAAATACCAAGCCTTAGTATTAACAACTTCACGAGCTACCATAATAATGATTATTATAAAAGCTAGCCATTTTAAATAATCATTTGGAGCACTAAATGCACCTAAGATAGCTAAAAATAACCATACACCCTGCTTATTTAGGTCTTTAAAATAACTAATGATTGCTTCTTCTAACTCAAAAACCTTATGAAAAATATCCTCATTTTCCAAAATATTATCCTCCAGAAAAAAGGCTCCTAAATTGGAGCCTTTCTCTCAATCAAGCCACATTCCCTTCTAAAAAGTCCTGTGCAAAGCGTTGCAACACACCACCCGCTTCATACACATGCACTTCTTCTTCGGTATCCAAACGGCAAGTCACAGGCACTTTAATGATTTCATTTTTACCATCAGCAGTTGAACGCTCTACCACCAAAGTCAGGTCAGAACGCGGCGCAATATTGCCAATCACGCTATAAAGCTCAGTACCATCAAGCTTCAAGGTTTTACGGTCAGTCCCTGCTTTAAACTCAAGCGGTAACACACCCATACCCACCAAATTTGTACGGTGAATACGCTCAAAACCTTCCGCCACAATCACTTCTACACCTGCAAGGCGCACACCTTTGGCAGCCCAGTCACGGCTCGAACCCTGACCGTAGTCTTTACCTGCAATGATGATGAGCGGCTGCTTACGGTTCATATAAGTTTCAATCGCTTCCCACATACGCATCACTTCGCCTTCAGGCTCTACACGCGCTTTTGAACCTTGTTTGATCGTGCCGTCAGAACGAACCACCATTTCATTAAACAATTTCGGGTTGGCAAATGTTGCACGCTGCGCAGTCAAATGGTCACCGCGGTGGGTTGCGTATGAGTTAAAGTCTTCTTCAGGCACGCCCATTTTATGTAAGTACTCACCTGCAGCCGAATCCATCATGATCGCATTTGAAGGCGATAAATGGTCTGTGGTGATATTGTCAGGCAAGATCGCAAGCGGACGCATATTTGACAAGGTACGCGGTGCAGCCAAAGCCCCTTCCCAATACGGCGGACGGCGGATATAAGTACTTTGCGGACGCCAGTCGTATAACGGGCTTGCCGCTTTTTCACGCTCACCCAAGTCAAACATTGGGATATACACTTTCTTAAACTGTTCAGGTTTAACCGCTTCTTTTACTAATGCATCAATTTCAGCATCAGACGGCCAAATGTCTTTCAAGTAAATTGGGTTACCATCTTTGTCATTGCCCAATGAATCAGTTTCGATGTCAAAACGGATCGTCCCTGCAATCGCATACGCCACAACTAAAGGAGGCGAAGCCAAGAATGCTTGTTTTGCGTATGGATGGATACGTCCGTCAAAGTTACGGTTACCTGAAAGTACCGCCGTTGCGTACACATCACGGTCAATAATTTCTTGCTGAATCACTGGATCGAGCGCGCCCGACATACCATTACACGTGGTACATGCATATGCCACGATACCAAAGCCCAGTTTTTCTAAATCACCGAGTACACCTGCTTCTTCTAGGTATAAAGCGGCTGCTTTAGAACCTGGTGCAAAAGATGATTTCACCCAAGGTTTACGTACTAAGCCAAGCTCATTGGCTTTACGTGCAAGCAAACCTGCAGCCACGGTATTACGTGGGTTTGAAGTATTGGTACAAGAGGTAATGGCCGCGATGATCACCGCGCCATCTGGCATTAAACCTTCTGCTTCTTGCGCACGTGCTGCTTCTAAGTTGCCTGCAATACCTTTGGCTTTTAGGTCAGCCGTCGATACACGTGCATGCGGGTTCGATGGCCCTGCAATGTTACGGGTTACTTTCGACAAATCAAAACGCAGTACACGCGGGTATTCCGCAGCGGTCATATCAGACGCCCAAAGACCGATTTCTTTGGCATAGCCTTCAACCAATTTCACTTGATCCGCTTCACGGCCTGTCAAAGTCAGGTAATCAATGGTGTTTTGGTCGATGTAGAACATCGCTGCCGTTGCGCCATATTCAGGGGTCATGTTCGAGATCGTTGCACGGTCACCCACTGACATGCTGTCAGCACCTTCACCGAAGAACTCTAAATAAGCACCGACGACACGTTCTTTACGCAAGAATTCAGTAAGTGCTAACACGATGTCAGTTGCGGTAATGCCCGCTTGACGCTGACCAACAAGTTCTACACCAATGATGTCTGGCAGACGCATCCAAGATGCACGGCCGAGCATGACATTTTCAGCTTCTAGACCGCCGACACCGACAGAAATCACACCCAATGCATCAGTATGCGGCGTATGTGAGTCTGTGCCCACGCAAGTGTCTGGGAATGCTACGCCTTCACGGTTTTGAATTACTGGAGACATTTTCTCCAAGTTGATTTGGTGCATGATGCCGTTGCCCGCAGGGATCACATCGACATTTTCAAAGGCTGTCTTGGTCCATTCAATGAAATGGAAACGGTCTTCGTTACGACGGTCTTCAATCGCGCGGTTTTTCTCAAAAGCGTCTGGGTCAAAACCACCAAACTCTACAGCTAGAGAATGGTCAACAATCAGCTGTGTTGGAACAACAGGATTGACTTTTGACGGGTCGCCACCTTGATCTGCAATGGCATCACGCAAGCCTGCAAGGTCAACCAAGGCTGTTTGACCGAGGATGTCATGGCACACCACACGTGCAGGGTACCAAGGGAAATCGTGGTCTTGTTTGCGGTTAATCAGCTCTTTTAAAGATTGTTCTAAGATTGCAGGGTCGCATTTACGAACCAACTGCTCTGCAAGGACTTTAGATGTATATGGGAGTTTTGCGTATGCGCCTGGCTGAATATCTTCTACGGCTTGGCGTACATCGAAGTATTCTAGCTGGGTGCCTTGCAGCGGTTTACGGTAGTTGTTGTTCATAGCGTTCCTGCCCTCGGTCTTTCATTTTTTTGCGTTGTCTTTTTCATAGACAATTCATCTTTGTTCGATAGGCATACTACACTGCCGAAAACCCATTTCCCAAATCTCATATATTTCATATAGTTAAATATAAAAATAGGGGTTTTTGAAATATTTAGTTACACTAACTTTGGAATATTCGCTCTAAATATGAATTTTTTTGAAAAATAGCTGCAAATCCGCCTCATTCTTTAGTCTAAGGTAAATTGCACTGCATAATATTTAATCTAAATATCAACCAATTTGGTTAATAATCAGTCTTATCAATTTTAGTATTTAATAATCAAGGCATTAAATTACTTCATTAGCTCATGGCGCCTTAAAGCCATAATGTGAATCAAAACACGGTTTTATTATTTATTTTATCTTAATTCTCAATTTATCCCTATTTGCAGGGATAGCGTCGAATCACCCCTCTCTCAGATAATAAAAGCACGACATACAAGCACAGTAACTCGCTGTACTCGCCAAAATAATCACAATATTTACAAAATCTTAGCTAAATAAATCTGCGATTACTGTTCTACCGTCATTATGCTTTGGGGAAAGATCATGACAAAATTTAAAACCATCATTGGGGCTGGCTGCCTCTTAAGCTGTCTCAGCTTCATTGCCTGTGGCGACAACGACCAATCGACAACAGATTCGACGATTCAAGAAGAGGAAGTAGACTCACCGACTGTCGTCTCGAATCCACCACGTTTGAAAGCCAATGCACAAGGTGAACATGAACTGCTAATTGCCTATAAACGCCAAGCCTTATACGACCCTGAAACCGGTGAAAATGACCTATTACAAGTCAGAGGCTATCTAACTAAACCTGAACTCTGGAACTCGAAAAATAGCGATGGCAGTGTTTCTGATGTGCTGGTCGGCCCACAAATTCGTGCAAAACAAGGTGACAATTTAAAAATTCATCTGGTCAATCATCTCCCTGTTGAATCGACGGAGACCTGTCCAAGTCCAGTAACCAATATTAACCAAGGGAACTGTTTTAACACCACAAATTTACATACACATGGTCTTTGGGTTAGCCCGCAAGGAAATAGTGACAACGTATTTTTGAGCTTAAAGCCTCAGCAAGATTTTCATTACGAATTTAAGATCGAACCGAATCATCCTGCGGGAACATTTTGGTATCACTCGCATGTGCATGGTTCAACCGCGATTCAGGTCTCAAGTGGCATGGCTGGCCCTTTGATTATTGAGGGAGAGCGAAAACCCGTCATTCGTCAGGGGCAAATTCAGCAGACTGGTGATTTGGACATCTTATGGAAAAATCAAAAAACCCAGCAGTATGACCATGAAAAAATCATGCTGTTCCAGCAGATTCAATACAATGAAGATTGCGACAGCAATTTAAGCCAAGTGAATGGTACACCCTGCATCTATAGCTTAGAAGATTATTCAAAACTCGATATACCGACCTCTTGGGCCGATGAAAATCGTTTTACCAGTATCAATGGCAAAATGTTTGGTGAAATTAAGGTGGATCAGAACCAATACCACCGCTGGCGCATGATTCACGGCGGTATCCGTGACACCATTGGTTTGACCATCAAAGAACTGCCTGATTCTGCGCTCTTTACCGCAGAGCAAACCCTTAGTGAATGTCAAAAGTATCAAAGCAAGTCGATGTCTTCACAGTTTAAAACGCTGAAAACATTACCGTTATATACCCTTGCACAAGACGGCTTGACCATGGGGAAAATCCAAAAGCAAGGGATTGAAATTTTTCAGCCGGGTTATCGCTTTGATGCCATGCTCTCCTTCCCGACCACCAATAAATACTGTGTATACGATGCCAAGCTCAATCTGGAAGATGAAATTAATGCGCCTGAATCAAGTCCATTACTTCGTCGGGCACCAGAAGAAAAACTCAATACACAGCTCCTCGGTTGGGTCAATGTAAAAGCAACCCAACTACCACAGCAAACGCCGTTTAACTTCTTAAAAAGTCAGGCCACCCAATTGAAACTGGCACCAGAAGTAATTGCACAGCTCGAACAGGGTGATTTATCAGCCTTTATCTCGCATGCGAGTTTAATGACCGCTGAAGTCGATGAAATGCTCAAAACGATGGCGAAGCAAATCACCAACTTTGACATTCTGTTCAATACAGATGGCAGCTTTAAATTTGGTATTCGTCATGCCGAAGAAGGTACCTTGATCAGCTTTGGCGATGCCTACCATGATGAAGACCATACCCACCATAGCTATGTCCGCAAGCTTCCAATCGGGCAAACTCAAGAGTGGGAGTTAAGCAGTAATGTTGCCAGTCATCCCTTCCATATTCATGTCAATCCATTCCAAGTCGTGAAAATATTGAATGAAAATGGTGTCGATGTCAGTGCGATCGGCAGCTCAGATAAAGATGGTGCAGGAAATATTGACTCGCAATATCATGGAATGAAAGGCGTTTGGAAAGATACGCTCTTCGTCAAACAGGGCTATAAAATCTTTGTACGCAGTAAATACGAAAAATTTGAAGGCGACTTTGTGCTGCACTGCCATATTTTAGACCATGAAGATCAAGGCATGATGGAAACCGTGCGTATTTGTGGCGATCAATATGATTGTAATAGTGAACCGCCTTCACATCATTCCACTATGGATATGACTGCAAGCGATATGCCGACACACAATCACTAAGACAGATCTCTGCTGTACAAAAGCCCATATCAATATGGGCTTTTTGTTTGCCTAACACTGCGGCTTGCTGCAAAATAACATGATTAATGATATCTAAAATTTATACTGAGGCTGGTCATGACAACGTCTATGGCATTCACATCTTTTTCTCTCAACGGTGTCGATGCACAAAAATTTCTACAAGGGCAAGTGACTTTGCATGTTGAACGCCTTGAAGAAAATGCAACACGTTATACTGCAATCTGCGACCTCAAAGGCCGTATTCATTTTGGTTTATGGCTCACCAAACACAGTGCTGAAAGTTTTTCTATTGTCACAACGGCAGATCAAGCCGAAGAATTTGCCAAACATATTAAAAAATATGGTGCATTTTCTAAGATGAAACTTGAAGAAACTGGTGCAGTTTTTCCGAGTTTAGTTGGTGATGAAACGACATTTACTTCGGAACCGACGGATGTTGTTGCATGGGAAATTCAAGCGATTCAAGCGGGTCAGGCCTATATCGACCAAGCTATTGAACATGTGTTCCAACCGCAAGAGTTACGTCTACATCAGCGTGAAGGTGTCCACTATGACAAAGGCTGTTATTTGGGTCAGGAAGTGATTGCACGCTTATGGTTTAAAGCCAAACCGAAAGCTTGGCTGCATGCGATTTCAGGTACAGGCGCTACTCCTGCACAAGGCGAACAGCTGAATAAAGGCGTACAAGTAGTCAATAGCGCAGCTGTGGAAAATGGTTATGTAGCATTGGTTGTTGCTCGTCCAGAAGCTTTGGAAGAGTTAGATGTAACTGTTTTAGCCTTGCCTGAAGCTTTGAATGGTGATGTGGCACGTCCTGCTTAAGCATCTTAATTTTGAAAATAAGAGCCAAATTACAAAAGTTGTTTGGCTCTTATTCTGATTACTATTTAAAATTACAACAAAATATAAAGATTTATAAAAATGCTCATCCCTTTCCCATTTCGCTTTTTCTTATTGAATTGCCTCATTCTCTTCAGTTGTTTTATATCACCAAATATTTATGGCGAGATAGATTCAGCAGTATTGGAAGAGCTAAAAAATAGCAATGTGGTCGATCAAACCAACTCGCTTTCCCGCGATGAAATTGTCCAGTTGAAAAAGCAAAACGAGCAGCTTTATCAGCAAAAGCATATCGACTTTAAAATTTTGATGATTCCCTCGACCAATGGAAAACCTATTGATCAATATGCACTTGAGATATTCAATAAACTTAAAATTGGCAATGAGAAGCTCGATAACGGCTTACTACTTTTGGTTGCAAAAGATGATCGTAAAATGCGGTTCGAGGTAGGTTATGGTTTAGAGGGAGATTTCACTGATCTAGAAGCTGGGCGCATAATTCGACACACACTCGCTCCAAATTTCCAAAATAATGACTATTTTAATGGCTTTAAAGAAACACAAAAAAAGTTACTAGATAAATCAATTACTCTTGGTAAACCTAAAAACGAAGATCAAAAAATAGATCACATTCTAAAAACAATAGCTGGAATATTTCTATCATTCTTATTGTGTATCCCACTCTATTGGTGTTACACAAAAGTGATTATTAAATTTGGTACTAATGGTGCCTTAGGTGCTTTTATTGGACTCCTTATCTTTGAAATTTTTATTCATCTTTTGATTTTTGGTTATTTAAATTTTGGAAAAATTGCATTTTTACTTTGCGCATCTATTCCTCTTTATGCCCCTTTTATGTTGACTATATTTCTTCCCTTCAATGAACCATACAGATTACTTAAAACTATTTTATACAGCTTACCACTTCAGATTTTTGCTTTATTTGGCTTCGGGATTTTTTACTTCATTGAATTCTATCCTCAAATATCACTCATTATATTAACATCCATAACCACTTGTTTTATTTTACTTTTATTAAGATATGCAGTGTTTTTATATCGATTCAGAGCAGGTACTGAAAACACCTATCTCACCGCTTTTTATAATCAATATTTACAAGAAAAAGCACGTCAAAAAATGTTGGATGAACAATATGAGCGTTTAAATCCTTTCAATAGAACGAACGAATCAAGTCAGTCTTCTTCCTCTAGTTACAGCTCTTCATCGTCAAGCAGCAGTTCTTCATCAGGAAGCAGCTCAAGTAGTTCTTCCTCATCTTCCTCACGAGATTCAGGAGGAAGCTCAGGCGGCGGCGGCGCATCGGGTTCATGGTAATACCTAAAACGAAGTTGCGATTAAAGATTAATTTTTTAAAATCCAATCACTCAAAGCCAAAGCCTAAAACTTTGGCTTTTTATCACTCATTTTTCTCTCACATAGTAAATCACCCCTGCCCGATCATCCGAAAAATAAAAAGATTTTTCATCGATCTTATAAATATCGGCAGGCCGCCCATTTACCGCTTTACCAACTAAAAAACCATCCATAAAGGTTTCAAGTTTTTGCCCTTTACGCATAATTGCAATTTGATAGCCATGGCCAATCGCTTCGTCGGTAGAGCCATGCAAAGCCACTAAAAAAGAATTTTTGATGGTGTCATCTGTGTCTGGATGGTCAAAATAATCAAAACCCAGTGCTGAGGAATGCGAAAGGAAATAAGCATAGGGCGATGGAACATTTTTACAGCCTGATGCACGTTTAAATTTAGAGTCCGCCAAGACTTTGCCCTGCCATGAATAACATGCGGGCCAGCCATAATCGGCATCCCGCTTTAACGCATAAAAAGTTTCATCTGGCTTTTTACTTCCCAAATAATCAGAACCTTGATTGGTCGCAAATAGAAATTTTCCGATCCATTTTAGCCCAACAGCATTACGCAAACCTGTCGCATAAATCCGTTGCTCTGAACCATCAGGATTCATCTCAATGACGGAGGCTCGTACTTTTTCTTTTTCAACACAGGCGTTACAACTCGAACCAACCGACACATAAACTTTTCCATTTCCACCGATAGCAATCGTCCGAGTCAGGTGCCAACCGCCGTATTTATAACTCAAACCATAATCTGGAAATGTCGCTAAAACCTCAGCCTTACCCGAAGGCTGAGTTTCACCTCTGTTGAATTTTTGCCGTGTCAGTTGGTGCGTTTCTGCCAAATAAAGCCAATCCTGTCCTTGAGCATCGGTATAAAACTGAACTGAATTTGGATTTCTCAAACCGGTCAGATAAGGAATGATTTTGCCAAATTTACCTGTGTCAGCATTCCAATCATCCAATATATACACAGTACCTTTTTTATTATCTGTTAGATCATACATATCCGTGACAAACATTCTGCGATCAGGCGCTTGCGCAAAAAAGCGTACCCGTTTGAGACCTTCAGCAGCAGGAATGATCTCGAAATTTGTAGGCAAATTTAAAGAAAACTGCTTGCCATTTTTTAAATGGATTGGATGTGGAACAAGCTTGGGTTGTTGCGCCCAACTGGTTATTGAACAGACGAAACTAAGGATCAAGATGGCGCTTATTTTTATCATATTTAAATACATCTCAATGAATCATGTATATCTGTATTCATCATAGATGCCTTGTATCTATTTTATTCAATTTATATTTTTAGAAAATATTATACTTTTGAAAATAAAGATTTTTTAAATCACATACGCTGTGGCAGTACGCAACAGTCAAAAATAAGGAAGAACTTTATTCCCCCTCACTTCTTCGTTTTTAAATCATGATTTTAATCAAAATCCATGAAACAGCTTATTCATGTCTTTGCATACATATTCTTTAAAATGATAGGCGCGCGCATGTTTGGCATCAAATTTAGCTTCTAAATCGCCTTTTTTGAAAATATAAACACGATCCTCTTTACTGACTAAAAACTCTGCGCCCAGTTTCATCAAAAGCGCATCAATTTTATCTTCATCTGCAATCGATTCATCTGCATTAATTTTATCGTAATTGCGTTTAATGCCTTTAATAAACATCGCGCTGCCTCTGAGAAAATAACAATGCGCGATTAAATCAGAGTCCTGCTTTTTTGCAAAGGCTTTTGATGCAATAAAGTCGTAGCATTTAAAGTGCAAATGGCAATCAACATTATTTTATAAAAACGCTTTAAATCACAATTCCTCACTTTACATTTACGTAAATCTACCTATGATGTAAAAACCGACAAAAATAACCACCAAAACACATAAATGGAATTATGTGTATGATTTAAAAAAGGTTTCAAGATGAAAAAAATCCTACTTGCAAGCATTTTGGCAATGAGCACTCAATTGGCTTTTGCTGAAACTAAAACAGATGCCGTCGATCCTGAATTTGCTAAAGTGGAAGCTATGGTCAAGGCCAAAGATATGAATGGCGCCTACCAAACACTGAGCAAGCTTGCAGCAAAAGGTAATGCTCAGGCCATTTATAATTTGGGCTATCTTACTCAAACAGGTCAAGGCGTAGCGAAGGATGAGAAAAAAGCCATCCAACTCTATGAACAGGCTGCAGCCAAAGGCTACCCAGTTGCTAACTATGTTTTAGGTAAAAATTATGCAACGGGCACACTGGGCTTAAAACAAGATACCAACAAGGCCAAACAATATTTAGAACGCGCATCTTCGGCAGGGTTTGACGATGCCTCCATCGACTATGCCATTTTACTTTTTGCAGAAAATAAACCTGAGTCAGATAAATTGGCGCTCAGTAAACTTGATCCGCTGATTAAAAAAGGCAACTACCCTGCGATTCATGCCAAAGCGCTTTATGACATCAGTGCGGGCTTTAAAGCTAAAAATGAAAAGCCTATTCAGCAAGGTCTGAATAGCATTCAAGAGTTAGCAAAAAAAGGCTATGTCCCTGCATTGATGGCGGTGGGCAATATGTTTGTAAATGGCAATATCATCCCGCAGAATTTGCCTGAAGCTAAAAAAATATTCAGTGCATTAGCCAAAGAAAATATTCCGCAAGCCAAAGAATCTTTGGCAACCGTGGATAAAATGATTGCTGAACAAGCTAAACCACCTAAAGCCAATGCGAAAAAGAGTTAATTGAGCATTAAAAAAGCCCTGCACATGCAGGGCTTTTTTATAGGTTCATGCAAATCTTGAGCTGATCAAAATCACGCCCACCACAGACTGATTAATACGCCTGTTACGACAAAGCCCAAGATAGTACTCATCAACAAAGGCGTTAAGGTCTTTTCATTTAAGCCATAAACTTGTCCTAGCATGGCAAAAATCGTCGGCATCGGTAATGCGGCAATAATCGTCCCTGCATATAACATCTCTTGGCTGACATCGGTCAAATAACGTAAGCCTAAATAAGTCAGTAAAGGCATCACCAAGTTGCTTGAAATCACCAAATAGAAGCTCTGAGCATTCACATACTTTAAGCTCATACCGACAATCCCTCCACCAATTGCAAACAGTGCCAGTGGTGAAGCCGTTTGACCTAACATCGCCAGTACATCATTGATTTGATGAGGTAAACGAATTTGGAAAATTGCAAACCCAATCCCTAGCATTACCCCTGCAAAGAGTGGATTTTTTAACAGGGTCATTAAGGTATTTTTGATGATGTCGCCAATATTGGCTTTTTGCTGTGAACTTCCTAATTGTGCAAGGACCAGCACCGTTGGAATCAGTAGCACACTTTCAATAATGACGATTAGTGAGGTATAGGTCATCGCATTTTGACCGACCAATAAGCTTAGGACTGCAGTGCCAATTAAGCCTGTATTTGACATGCCAGCGCCTAATGACAGTACCGCTGTTTGCGACATATTATTTTTAAAATGTGTCGACAATAGCCAATAGGCCATACCATACAGTAAAAACGTGACTCCGGTATAAACAAAGAAATAGCCGGGATACCAAATTTGATGCAAATCTTTAGAAGCTAATGACTGAAAAAACAAAGCCGGCAGTGCAATCTTAATCACAAATGCACCAATGGTTCCGACCTGTTCTTTACTCAATAAACTGCATTTTACAGACAGATATCCCAAGGCCAAAAGAAAAAAGATTGGACCAATCACCTCAAAGACCATACGAAATATCCTGTGTAATAGACTCTTCCATCCACACCCTCAACCTGAGAGTGTGGATCGGACCTCTATTTTGAAAATTAGAAAGCCGTAAATTGACTTCTTTGTGCATGCGGCTGACAGCGTAAGTACTGCGGAGAAATTTTTAAATTTTCACCGAGTTCTGCAGCAGCATGCCATGGCCAACGCGGGTCATATTGAATTGCACGAGCAAGACCAATCGCATCTGCCATGCCATATTGTAAGATGCCTTCGGCTTGCATTGCTTCGGTAATTAAACCCACAGCAATGACGGGAACCTGAACGGCTTGCTTAATGGCTTCTGCAAAGGGCACTTGATAACTGGCTTGTAATTGAATTTTTTGCGCAACATCTAAGCCGCCACTAGAAACATGAATATAGGCTGTGCCTAGTTGTGCAAGCGCTTTTGACAAACCAACAGCCGAGTCTAGATCCCAACTCGGTGCTTCAGTATATTCCATCCAATCAGTTGCGGAAATACGTACCCCTATTGGATAATCTTCAGGAACGGTATTTTTCATGGCTTGGAACACTTCAAGCGTCAGCCGAATGCGATTTTCCAGACTGCCACCATATTCATCGCTACGCTGATTCGACAATGGCGACATAAATTGATGCAGCAAATAACCATGTGCAGCATGTAGCTCAATTAAGTCAAAGCCTGCATTTACCGCTCGTTTTGCTGAATCGGCAAAGTCTTGAATGACCTGCTGGATTTCATCTCGACTTAAAGCATGGGGTGCATGATCTGTGGCATTAAAGGGCAACTCACTTGCTGAAACAGTTTGCCATCCTTGAGGGTGATCTGGGGGTAATTGTCCACGTCCTGCCCAAGGTTTATCTGTCGATGCCTTGCGACCCGCATGTGCCAGTTGGATAGCAAATGGCATAGGTGAAAGTGATTTCACCTTGGCCAATAGTGCCTTCATCTGTGCGCGTTGCATATCATTCCAAAGGCCGAGGTCTGCATAGCTAATGCGCCCCTCTGCCTGTACAGCTGTTGCCTCGACGATACAAAGTCCAGCACCTGACAAGGCATAATTCGCCCATTGTTGCTCATGCCAATAGCTTAACTCCCCTTGCTCATTGGCAGAATATTGACACATGGGTGCAATCACGATTCGATTACTCAGCCCCAATGTTCCAAACTGAATTGGTTGAAATAACAACGCCACATCACTCTCCTTTTAGAAGGCTTTGGTCACACTCAATCCTGCACTCCAATTCACCCCATCCGCGGGTTCAAAGAAGCGTCCATTTCCATCATTGACGATCACTGAACCCACATAGTTTTCATCAAACAAATTATCTGCACGTACATAGGTTTTAACTTTCCAATCTGCTTGTTTCCATACATAACCAGCGTTGGCAGAAACCACGGTATAGCTCGACGCAGCATCACTGTTGGCATCATCGACATAGACTTTATCCATATAGCGCACATCTAGGCCGGCATTAAAGCCAATATCTGGCTGCCAATTCAGTGCGGCAAACGCTTGGTTTTTGGCAATACCCGGTATATAAGTGCCTTTGACGACATCACTGTCAGGAATTGCAGCATCAAATGTGGCATCGATATAACTGTAACTTGCTTGCGCGCTTAAATCTCGCCATAGCTGTTTATTCCACGAAAGCTCCACACCTTCACGTAAGGTTTTATCGGCATTTTTATAGGTTGCACGACCATTGATACTTCCTGCAGAGACGATGTCATCTTGAGTTTTGCTTTGGAATACCGCTGCAGTGAAATTCCCCCATGCATTTTGTGATTTAAGCCCAAGCTCGTAGTTATCGCTACTGGCTGGTTTTAAATCAAAATTCATGCCGTCATCTTTGGAATAGGCCATTTCTGTAAAGGTCGGTGTTTCAAAACCTTTTGCATAACTGGCATAGGCATTCAGTTGAGGCGCAATATTCCAGCTTACTGCTGCTGAAGGTAAAACTTTGTCATAATCTGTTTTACCGCTGTCATCCTTATTTAAACCCACGACATATTTATCGTCAGATTCATAATGAACATTGCTATATCGTAGCCCTGTATCTAAAGTCCAATTGGGTAAAAAATTCCACGAAGCTTGGACATAGGGATCTAAATTCCACAAGGTGTTGTTTTCATTTCGACGAATATTGCCTTTCTTGCCAAAATTTCCATTGGCATCAAAATTTTCATAGCCCTTACGGTCTTCATCCATATAATCAAAGGCAAGGCCTGCAGTAAAACGCGTATTCGGCAAGAGGTCTTTGCCTGTCCAGCGAATATCTGTTCCATAATAATCACGGCTAAAATCAATCACACCACCTGCATGTCTTTGATTTAATTGAATGGTATTCGGGATACAATCTTTTGTACCTATTTTTAAAGCACATTTTGGAATTGATTGATATTGGGTGACATCACGTTGCCCCATATACACCATTGCATTGAGTTCATGCTGCTCATTCAATGGTTTTTTCCACGTCAACCCAGTTTGAGTTTGGCTAATTTCCTTACGTACATCATAGGTATTATTGGCATCATTAACTTGTTTCGGATTTTGACGCAATTGCTCCCGATTCAGACCTTGTGGATCATCGGCATTGATATCCACATGATTCACAATCCAATTGACCTTGGAACCATCATCCAGATCCCAAGTCAGTTTTGCATTGCTAAGCACCTTATTTGCAGCACTATGATCACGGTAGCCATCGGTTTTAAAATAAGAAGAACTCACGACATAGCTAGGCTCATTGGCCTGTTCTGAGCCACCTTGCAGCACAATATCAGCACGACTTTTATGATGACTGCCGCCCGAATAGCCGAGTTCGATAGAGTCTTTTCCAGTACCTTGCTTGGTTGTTGTTAAGATCGCCCCACCCGAAGAGTTACCGTATAAAGAAGAAAATGGCCCGCCCAATACCTCGATATGATTTAAGCTACTCATATCGATATTTGATGTCTGTCCCTGACCATCCGGCATGGTCGCAGGGATTCCATCAACATATAAACGGATACCACGCACACCAAATGTTGAACGAGCGCCAAAGCCTCGCATAGACAGTTGCAAGTCTTGTGCATAGTTTTCACGGTTATTCAGTTGTAGTCCGGGCACACCTTTTAAGGTTTCGGACAGATTCACTCCAGTATTGTTATTATTTTCAGCCTGCTGTACACGGTATACCGATGCAGGTGTTTTTAACCACGTGGTATTGGTTCGTGGTGCTTCAATGGTAATCTCAGGAAGTAAAACAGGTTCCGTAGAACCTGTTTCTGCATACAGCTGTTGGCTAATACATGCCGTCAGGCAAAGTAAATGTGTCTTAAATGATGTGACGTTAAATTTACTTTGCATAGAGCACCTATTTTAACATTAGAAGATTACCTTAGAGCTTAAACCAATTAGGAAAGCATCATCAACTCGATTTGTTGAGCCTGGGTTAATCACATATTGTAAACTTGGGCGAATCATCAACCATTTCGTAGGGTTATGGCTATAGTTCAACTCGACATTATATTCTGCACTTGCATCAAATTTCTCAGCAGAAAGTCGATCATTGACATGCACACGGTTCACGCCCAAGCCAACCATATCGTTTGGTAAACGATCGGCCAATCCAATGTATTTCAAACCCAACTGCTGTGAGTTATCAACTTTTGTGGTGACACGATCATGCCAAGTAAAATTGGCAAAGCTATGCAAACCACGTTTGCCTTCACCTGTAGACGTCAATTGCTGTTCTACGGCTAACCAACCTGCAAAAGTACGGTTTTTAGCATCAGCTGGATTTGCAATGTCTTTTTGATTTTTGACATCATCAGCCGTGTTATATATACCGCCAACACGGTAACTGCCTGCTAAACCATTCACCAATGCTTTCGGTGTCCAAATGATTTCTACAGGAATAGTTACACCATCGGCATCATCGGTATCCAAATTCCAACCATGGCGTTCCAAAGCATTTTCAGGGTTGTATTCATACACACCCGCTTGTACAGCAAGTTCTGGGCTAAGCTCTTGCTTCACACGTGCGCCCCACTGTGAAACTGGGGTATTCATCCAAATATTGCCTTGCCATTTACCCATTTGCGCAGCGCAAAATGCAGTACTGGCAAAGTCACAGCCCGTCACGTTAAAGTCCATGCCCAAACCTAAACGGCCTGCTTTAATGCTTAAGCCTTGCTGTTTAAATTGCTTTTCAATAGACAGTTCAGATAAGCGAGTTTTCTGATTACCACGACCAAAATTGGCTTGTGCATTTGCCAATTGAGGAACATCTCCTTGCAAATCACGAACTGAGGTACTTTGACCTTGACGAGCAGTCATTACAGCACGCACAGTCACACCACCCCAACCTGCGAGTTTTTCCATATCAAGCTGTGTACCTAACCACAATTGGCTGGCTACCGTTGCTGAATGTCCCGGATTACGACCGCCATCGGCAAGATAGGCAGCATCAGCAGCAATATTGGCCTCAAACTTCACACCTTGTTGTGCAAGTTCGGTACGTTTACCATCCCAATCCCCGAGCATGTACTGACCTTTAGTGTCGAATGCTTCTGCGGCGTGAACATGTGTCATGGCTGCTACAACAAATGCAGGTAGAAAAGCTAGACTGTATTTTTTCATGGTAAAACCTAAATCTGGAGAGAGTCTCTAGACAAGCCACAAGGCTTGAAATCTAATGTCACAAAAATTACATAATTTTTCACGTTCTATCTCAGCATTATTTTTATCATTCACAAAACTTTAATTTATCGATAAATGATTTTAAATAAATCTATTGTTATATAATTATTTTAATTGTTATTTTTCAACACCTTATATTTTTGAAAAATTAAATTTTAAAATTCTGATCGCTTACTTAAACTCATTATCGTGACTTATTGGTTTATTATTCTCACAATAAATAACCTACAACCTGTTTAACCTTTTACTCAGACCGCCATGAAACTTGCATTCTGTAGGGCTAGGCCCAATAGTATGCATAACTTGAATGACCCATTGCTTCGACCTATATGCCTGAATTACCAGAAGTAGAAACCACTAAAACCAGTTTATTGCCATTATTAAATGAAAAGGTTCTCAAAGTTGAGGTTTTTCAGTCGAGCCTGCGTTGGCCTATTCCTGACGACATTCAAAAACTCGTCGGACAAAAGCTGCTTCAGCTCAGCCGTCGATCAAAATATATTTTGGCTGAATTTGAACAGGACAGCATGCTATGGCATTTGGGCATGTCTGGCAGTTTTCGGATTTGTGAAGGTCATGAAGCATTACGAAAGCATGATCATCTGGTGATTCATTTTGAAGATATGCAATTACGCTATCATGATCCGCGCCGTTTTGGCTGTATTTTATGGTTAGATGCATCATCTCAAAGCAAACTGATTGACACGCTTGGCCCTGAACCGCTGAGTGATGCGTTTAATGCTGAATACTTATTCCAAAAATTTAAAAATAAACAGACCGGTATCAAAGTGTCGATCATGGACAATCATATTGTGGTTGGTGTCGGCAATATCTATGCAACGGAAAGCTTATTTAACTTAGGCATACACCCTGCGCAGCCTGCATCAAGTTTGAGTTTTGAACAAGTTGAAAAAATGGTCATCGAAATCAAACGCATTTTAAAACAGGCAATTGATTTAGGCGGTTCGACGTTACGTGATTACACCAATGCGATGGGCGAAAATGGTTATTTCCAACAAACTCTGCTCGCCTACGGACGTGCCGGTGAAATGTGCATCAACTGTGAAACCATCTTGCAAAATATCAAACTAGGGCAACGTGCATCGGTGTTTTGCCCAGAGTGTCAGCCTTTAAAAAAGGTTAAAATGCTGAGTAAGAAAACCGTGAAAGGAAATAACGCATGAAGTCTGCGATTGTTCGCCACATATTAGTTAAAGATAAAGAACTATGTGAGCAACTGAAAAAGAAAATCAAAGGCGGTGCGGACTTTGCCAAAATTGCAAAGCAGCATTCGACATGCCCTTCGGGTAAAAAAGGCGGTGAGCTTGGCGACATTAAAAAAGGCCAACTGGTTGGTCCAATTGATAAGGCAGTTTTTACTTTGCCCGAACGTGAACTGCATGGCCCGATCAAAAGCCAGTTTGGCTGGCATTTGTTAGAAATTAAGTTTCGGATGGATTTTTAATCTCCTAAATCCCCCCTTTGAAAAGAAGGAATTCTCCTCCCTTTTTAAAATGGAGGTCGGAAGGGATTCAATAAAAAACGGCACTTCAAAGTGCCATTTTAAATGCTAAAGGATTAACCTTTACGTTTTAATTCATCACGAATTTCACGAAGTAATTCGATATCTTCTGGAGTCGCCTCTGGAGCTGGCTCTTCAACTTTTTGACGGCGCAATTTGTTCATCAATTTCACTAACCAGAATACGACCCATGCCAAAAGCAAGAAGTTGATTAAGATAGTTAAGAAGTTACCGTAAGCCAGCACATTAAGGCCTGCATCTTGTGCTGCTTTTAGCGTGGTTAAATTGTTTGGGTTATCGCCCAATACTAAGAACCAATTTGAATAATCAACGTCACCACCAAGGATCCAAGAAATAAAAGGCATGATAATGTCTTTTACCATGGAATCGATGATTTTACCGAAAGCACCACCAATGATGACACCTACAGCCAAGTCCATCACGTTGCCTTTTACGGCAAATTCTCTAAATTCTTGAATAATACTCATGTGATCTCCAGAAATTTTTTCAGCTTTAATTTTGTGACGAAGTATACATTATGTCTGTATAACTATTTCCACCTAATTTACTTGGTTTTTATTGGATTCTAAATGCCATGTATAAAAATTCACACAAAACATTTTTGATTTTGGTAATACATTCTATTAAAAAGGATTTATCAAAATTATACATGTCGAATTAAATGAATAAAGTCATTCAATTTTTGCATTTTTATTCAAAACACCCATGCATAAAAAAACCGCTAACCTAAGTCAGCGGTTTTTTTGAAACTGTAAAATTAACCGTTACGGTTACGTTTACGTTCGTTTTCAGTCAACCAGCGTTTACGGATACGGATTGACTTAGGTGTTACTTCAACTAATTCGTCGTCTTCAATGAATTCAAGCGCTTGTTCAAGCGTAAATTCAATGTGCGGAACAAGAGTCAACGCATCATCAGTACCAGAAGCACGTACGTTAGTTAGCTGTTTCGCTTTAGTTGGGTTAACAGTCATGTCGTCTGAACGTGAGTTAATACCAACGATCATACCTTCATAAACTTCTAACTGAGGTTTAGCGAATAGACGGCCACGGTCTTGTAAGCTGAATAGTGCATAGCCCAAGCAAGTACCTTGAACCATAGAAATCAACACACCATTTTGACGTTTCGCAACAGTACCTTGTTTCATAGGACCGTAGTGCGAGAAGCTAGAAGTCATGATACCTGTACCTGAAGTCATAGTTAAGAATTCAGAACGGAAACCAATTAAGCCACGAGAAGGAACAGTTGCTTCAATACGGATACGGCCTTTACCGTCAACTTCCATATTGGTCATTTCACCTTTACGGTGACCCATTTGTTCCATTACAGCGCCTTGGTGCTGCTCTTCAACGTCAAACGTTACGTTTTCGTATGGCTCTTGTTTTTCACCATCAATTTCTTTGATGATTACTTGTGGACGTGATACGCCCATTTCGAAGCCTTCACGACGCATGTTTTCAATAAGAACTGAAAGGTGAAGCTCACCACGACCAGATACTTTGAAACGGTCAGGACTGTCAGTATCTTCAACACGTAATGCTACGTTGTGAATCAATTCACGATCTAGACGTTCACGGATATTACGTGAAGTTACGAATTTACCTTCTTTACCAGCAAACGGTGAGTTGTTTACTTGGAAAGTCATCGATACAGTAGGTTCGTCTACAGAAAGTGCAGGTAAAGCTTCAACTGCTTTTGGATCACAGATTGTGTCAGAGATATGAAGTTCATCAATACCCGTTACACAAACAATGTCACCAGCAGAAGCTGATTCAACATCGATACGCTCTAAACCATGGTAACCCATGATTTTTAAGATACGACCGTTACGTGTTTTACCGTCTTTGTCAATTACAGTTACAGGAGTGTTTAATTTCACTGAACCACGTTGAATACGACCAACACCGATAACACCTACGAAGCTGTTATAGTCAAGTGAAGACACTTGCATTTGGAATGGACCGTCAACGTCAACCGCTGGTGGTTCAACGATGTCTACAATTGTTTCGAACAATGGAGTCATGTCTTCAGCAAGTTCTTCTGGAGATGGACCAGCCACACCACGAAGGCCTGAAGCATATACAACTGGGAAGTCTAACTGTTCGTCAGAACCACCAAGGTTGTCGAACAAATCGAATACTTGGTCAATTACCCAGTCTGGACGAGCGTTTGGCTTGTCGACTTTGTTAATAATTACGATTGGTTTCAAACCACGTGCGAACGCTTTTTGCGTTACGAAACGAGTTTGTGGCATTGGGCCTTCTTGAGAATCAACAAGAAGAAGTACGCAGTCAACCATTGACATTACACGTTCTACTTCACCACCGAAGTCGGCGTGTCCCGGGGTATCCACGATATTGATACGGTATTCAGTGTTAGTACGCTTGTCTAACCATTTGATTGCAGTGTTTTTTGCAAGAATGGTAATACCACGTTCACTTTCAATAGCGCCAGAATCCATTACACGTTCGATCTCGCCTGCGCGATCGCCAAGAGCACCTGATTGCTGTAAAAGTTTGTCTACAAGAGTAGTTTTACCATGGTCGACGTGCGCGATGATGGCAATGTTACGGAGAGTTTTAATATCTGACATGTGAATTCGATACGCCTAAAGTTTGAGGGCAAATTATACAGAAAAAATATAGATTTTAGTAGTGACAGTTTATTGACAATCGCATTTTTTTTGACGACTGGCACGCTTTTGGTTTTGTAAAGCTGTGTAAACAGATTAGAATAGCGCCACCTAGCCTTAATTTTCAGTGCCGCATGTCTGATTTAAACCAATCTCCCGAAGCAAAAGATCAACTCGATTTAGTCTATGGATTGAATGATCGACCAAAACCTTTTATTGCTTTTCTCGCTGCGTTTCAACATTTATTGGCCATTATTGTCCCAATTGTGACGCCGGGTCTGCTGATCTGTTTGGCACTTGGTGTGTCAAAAGAAGACACCAATATGATTCTGTCGATGTCATTGGTGATCTCTGGTATCGCAACCTTTTTACAATGTAAAAAAGTCGGTCCATTTGGTGCAGGTCTCCTGATTGTACAAGGAACCAGCTTTAACTTTATTGGTCCTATTATCGGTATTGGTTCTGCAATGGTTGCGGCAGGTACACCTGTAGAAGCAGTGATGGCATCTATCTTTGGTGTGGTGATCGCGGGTTCATTCATTGAAATGGGTGTGTCACGAATTTTACCGTGGGTGAAAAAACTGATCACTCCATTGGTAACAGGTATCGTGGTGTTATTGATTGGTCTGACTTTAATTAAAGAAGGCCTGATCAGCATGGGTGGTGGTTATCAAGCCATGGGCGATAAAACATTTGCCAATGCAGACAACCTCATCATGTCATGTACCGTTTTGGCACTGATCATTTTATTGAACCGTGTGCGTATTACATGGGTAAAAAGTTCTGCCATCCTAATTGCCTTAGTCGTGGGTTACATCCTTGCAGGCTTTATGGGTCATTTAAACTTTGATGGTTTAAAAGATGCGCCACTGGTTCAAATTCCAACACCGATGCACTTTGGCTTAAGCTTCTCTTGGAGCTTGTTTATTCCAATGGCATTTATCTACCTTGTGACATCTTTGGAAGCGATTGGCGATATTACCGCGACTTCTAAGCTTTCAAATCAAGCTGTAGATGGCCCTGAATGGATGAAGCGTATTAAAGGTGGTGTATTGGTGAATGGTGCAAACTCATTCCTTGCCGGTATCTTTAACACGTTCCCAAGTTCTGTATTTGCGCAAAACAACGGTGTTATTCAGTTAACAGGTGTTGCAAGCCGCTATGTAGGCATTTGGATTGCTGCCTTATTGGTTATTTTAGGCTTACTTCCTGCTGTAGCAGGTGTCATTCAAGCGGTTCCACAAGCCGTGCTTGGTGGTGCTGTGATGGTGATGTTCGGTGCTGTGGCTGCCTCTGGTATTAATATTTTGTCAGGCATTCATTTAGACCGCCGCGCACTATTAATCATTGCGATTTCATTGGCATTGGGTCTAGGTGTTGCACAAGTACCACAAATCCTTGAACATCTTCCTGAATTGTTCCGTAATATCTTCAGTTCAGGCGTTGCCACTGGTGGTATCGCTGCCCTTATTTTGAATATTGTTCTTCCTGAAGTGAAGAAGTAAGTTCATTTGTCAAAGAACACTGCCTAGGTTCCGCCCTAGGCAGTGTTTTTTATGATGGAGAAATCTATGGATCTCACAAGTGAAGTCGTTATACGACAGATCGATTTATTACAAGATCGCGTGCTTTTCGTAAATGCACCGACAGATGACTTACTCAGTCAATTGAATGACAATATTAAGCCATCGATTTGGTGCTGGAATTTTAATGATTTTCAGTACTTTCAAAATCAACAGTCAAACGTCCATTTTGGTGTCGATTTTCCTGAAGGTCAGTTTGATCAAGCGGTTATTTTTGTTCCGAAATCAAAAGAACTGCTAAATTATTTATTACACAATGTCGCAAGTCATCTTGCTCAAGGTGCGTCTATTTTCCTCGTGGGTGAGAAAAAAGGCGGTGTTGAACGCGCTGCAAAACAATTACAGCCCTTTGGTAAAACCCTAAAAATTGATAGCGCGCGTCACTGCCAAATGTGGCAAACCCTATTGGAAAAAACTGTCACACTGAAGCCACTGCAAGATTGGGTGCAAAAATATCCAGTTGAGACCCCAAATGGTGAGCTTACGATTTGCGCACTGCCTGGCGTATTTAGCCAGAACCGTTTAGATGTGGGTACGGCTACCTTATTGCCTTATTTATCACAGGTGACTTCGGGCAAAATTGCAGATTTTGGCTGTGGTGCGGGTGTTATCAGTGCTTATTTAGCCAAACTGAATCCTAAAAATCGTATCTTCGCCATGGATGTAGATGCCTTTGCACTAGCGTCTACACAAATGACATTTGAACAAAATTTGCTTGAACCTGAACAACTTGAGATTAAAGCGGTCACAGGAATCGAGGATGCTCCATTATTTTTACATGCCATAGTCAGCAATCCACCCTTCCATCAAGGGATTCAAACCGACTACAATGCCAGTGAAAATCTATGCAAAACTTCGCGCAGACATTTGAAGTCTGGGGGTGAGCTTTGGATTGTTGCCAACCGATTCCTCAATTATCCGACTTTAATTGAGCAGCATTATGGTCAATGTACAATCAAAGCCGACCAACAAGGATTTAAAGTCTTGTTTGCGAGCACGCAAAAAAATCTTAAGGAACAATGATGAGCGAAACTCAAAAACCAGCTCAGCTTCAGCGTAAGTTGGGTGCTCGCCATCTCAACATGATTGCAATTGGTGGATCCATTGGTACAGGTTTATTCCTTGCCTCAGGTGCAACCATTGCCAATGCAGGCCCGGGCGGCGCCCTGCTCGCATACTGCTTAATTGGTATCATGATTTACTTCTTGATGACCAGTTTAGGTGAGCTTGCAACACATAACCCAACTTCGGGTGCATTCTTTACCTACGGCACCAAATATGTCGAGGGCGGTTTCGGCTTCGCTTTGGGTTGGAACTATTGGTACAACTGGGCGATTACCGTGGCATTTGAATTGGTCGCAGTCCAATTCATTATGAAATTCTGGTTTCCAGATATTCCGGGCTTTTACTGGAGTGCGATTTTCCTCGCAATCGTCTTTGCCATTAATGCGCTGACCGTAAAAGGCTTTGGTGAATCCGAATTCTTCTTCTCCCTTGTTAAAGTGCTCGCAATTGTTGCCTTTATCATTATCGGTCTGTTTATGATTGGCAAAATCATGCTGACACCGGGTGTAGAAACATTTGCCAACTGGAGCAAGGGTGAAGCCCCATTTGTCGGTGGTTTATCTGCCTTGATTGGTGTCGCCATGATTGCCGGTTTCTCTTTCCAAGGGACTGAAATGGTTGGTGTGGCTGCAGGTGAATCGAAAGATCCTGAAAAGACCATCCCTATTGCCATCAAGCAAATTTTCTGGCGTATCTTGTTGTTTTATATCGTGTGTATTTTCATTATCGGCACACTGATTGCCTATGATGACCCACGTTTATTACAAGCGGCATCTTCTGAAAATATTGCACTATCACCATTTACCTTACTGTATGAAAAAGCAGGTTTTGCTTTTGCTGCATCGGTGATGAATGCAGTGATCTTGACTGCGATTTTATCAGCGGGTAACTCTGGTATGTACTCCTCTACTCGTATGCTGTTTGATATGGCACGTAAAGGCAGTGCGCCGAAAGTCTTTGGTCGCTTAGATTCACGTGGCGTACCGATGAATGCGCTTTATGCAACGACGGCGATTGCGGCACTGTGCTTCTTAACCACTTTTATCGGTGAACAAGCGGTCTTTAACTGGTTACTGAACATGTCAGGTATGTGTGGCTTTATTGTGTGGCTCGGTATTGCAGTTTCACATTATCGCTTCCGTAAAGGCTACTTGGCTCAAGGCAATAAATTAGAAGATCTTGCTTACCGTGCAAAATTCTTCCCATTTGCACCGTGGTTTGCCTTTATTTTGTGTGCCATCGTAGTCCTTGGTCAGAACTATCAAGCCGTTTTAGATGGTGAATGGTTAGCCGTTGTTTCTACCTATATTGGTATTTTCTTATTCCTTGCCATTTGGTTCGGTTATAAGTGGAAACACAAAACTAAGTTGGTTCCATATCAAGAAATGGATGTAAAACCAATGAAAGTTGATCAAGAATAATGTGATCACTAAATAAAAAAAGCAGCCTAAGAGCTGCTTTTTTTATGGCTAAAATTGTGTCTCAATACATTCACGCTTTAACAAAATGCTTAGTGTCTATTTAAAGTACGCTGTCTCACCTATAACCGCCAATTTATCTACTCATTCGATCATTTTTAAGCGCTCAAATAAAAACGCCCAATGCAATGCATCAGGCGTTTGTTCAAAATTAATCACCTTTTCAGGTTTGATTTTCAATAGTTAAGAAGCATTATGCTGTTGTACAAATCTAATAAACTCTTCTTCGCTCATCACAGGTACACCCAACTTTTCAGCCTTTTCTAATTTAGAACCTGCCTTTTCACCTGCAACTACACATTTGGTTTTACCCGAAACACTACCACTGACACGTGCGCCTAAGGCTTGAAGCATTTGCGTCGCTTCATCACGACCCATGGTACTCAATGTCCCAGTAATCACCCAACTCTCGCCATTCAGTGGCTGACGGCTTGGTGCAACGGGTGCATCCCAATGAATCCCTGCTGCCAACAAACGATCAACCACTTCGAGGTTATGCGGCGCTTGGAAAAAGTCGACAATCCATTCAGCGGTAATATCACCAACGTCTGGCGTTTTTTTCAAGGATTCGAGATCTGCATGACGAATCGCATCAAAGGTTTGGAAGGTATTGGCGAGCATGCGTGCCGTGGTTTCACCCACGCCTCGAATGCCAAGTGCATAAATAAATGCGCCTAGTGTCGTTTTCTTACTATTTTCAATAGAATCGATGAGGTTTTGAACCGACTTCTCGCCCATTTTTTCAATAGTCAGTAATTTTTCACGATGCGCATGCAAGCTATAAATATCAGCAACATCTTTGAGCAGATCCAAATGTAAAAGTGATTCCGCCCAACGGTCGCCTAAGCCCTCAATGTCCATAGCTTTACGCGATACAAAGTGACGAATCGCCTCAATACGCTGTGCAGCACAGTACAAACCACCTGAACAACGTGCCAAGGCTTCACCTTCGGGCATCACCACTGGAGATGAGCAGACTGGGCAATATGCAGGTAACTGAACTTCTACCGTATCTACAGGACGGAATTCAGGCCATACTTTTTCCACTTTTGGAATCACATCACCGCTACGGTAAACACTCACGGTATCGCCTACACGGACATCTAGGCGGTGAATTTCACCAATATTATGAAGAGTGACATTGGAAACCGTTACCCCTCCGACTGCCACAGGGTTTAAACGTGCGACTGGGGTCAAAGTGCCTGTACGCCCCACTTGCCAATCAATATTTTCAACCGTCGTGAGCGCTGCAACTGCAGGGAATTTATATGCCGTTGCCCAGCGTGGCTCACGGCTTAAAAAACCTAAAGTTTGCTGCTGTTTCAAACTATTCACTTTAATCACCATGCCATCAATTTCAACACTCAGGCTTGGACGATCAATGATCATTTGCTCATACGCAGCTTGTACGTCCTGAATGCTGTCACAAATAAAGTGACGTTCACCGACAGCAAAACCAAACTGTGTTAGCCATTCTAAGCTAGCAGACATGGTGGTTTGACCATGATGTGGTTCGCACTGTGCAATGCCATAAGCATAAAAAGCCAAAGGACGCGAAGCCGCAATTGCAGGATCGAGTTGACGTAAGCTTCCTGCTGCTGCATTTCGTGGATTGGCAAAGGTTTTTTCACCTTTGGCTTCATTTTCAGCATTAAGCTTTTCAAAGCCTGACTTTGGCATCAGGACTTCACCACGGACTTCAAGCAGACTTGGAATTTCAGTCTGTGTAGAAGTCAGTACTTTAGGTAAATTACGAATGGTTTTTACATTTTGGGTAATGTCTTCCCCAGTTTCACCATCACCCCGTGTCACACCACGGACTAAAATGCCATTTTCATACCAGAGAGAAATGGCCAGTCCATCAAATTTTAATTCGACATCATATTCAATTTTTTGATTCGGCAAGCGCTCTTCCGCACGACGCGCAAAGGCAAATAAATCTTCTGCATTAAACACATTACCCAATGACAACATGGGTACTGCATGGGTTACAGATTCAAACTTAGACAAGGCCTTTCCACCCACTTTTGTAGTTGGTGTATCAGGTTGTACTAAATCAGGGTATTGCTCTTCTAAAGCTTTTAATTGGTGAAAAAGTTGATCATATTCACTGTCCTCAATTTCTGGCGTGTCCATGACATAGTAGGCATGGTTATGCTTCGCCAAGAGTTGAATCAGTTGTCGCATCTGTGCAACGACAGTGGATTGTTGTGTCATACATTCACCATAAAAAAGGGCGGTTCATGCTCCGCCCTCAAATTTCATTATCTGTTGCTATTATAGAAACCCACTCGGTGAGTTTCAATCAAAGACGCTTAGACTTCGATAGCTTGACCTTGACGATAATCAATCGCTTGATGACGCCAATGTTCACGCATCTGCGGTGTAAATTCTTGGTTATTTTGATCATACACAGTACCGTCAATTTCACGGGCAATTAGACGTGAAATGCTATCCATGGTATCAAAGGCATTTTGTACATCGCTGTGTGGCAGCGCTAAGAAGAAGGCCAAACCTTTTACTTCTTCAGTCGATAAAGTTTCAAGATCAAAACCTTGCGCAGCGCCATCATTATTCATTTGCAATACAGAGAATAATAACTTTGTACCTTCTTCATCATAGCGATGGAAACAGGCCATTTCGCCAAAACGCAGGCCGTATTTGAGTAACACTTTTAATGCTTTTTCACCTGACAATGCACGGCTATCTGGGAAAACATTTAAGGCGATATAAGTTTCCGCAGTTGCTAAAGCACTTTCTTCATCAACAATTTTTTGTTCATGTAAATGCGCATCCAAAATACTGCTTTCTTCATCAAAATCGCTGATTTCAGCTTTTTCAATTGCGCTATTTACACTAAACTCTGGCGCTTTTTCCGCAGGAACAGCGTCAGCCTGAACGTGTGTCGCAGCAGTCGCTGCGTCATTGGCATCGGCGGCTACAGATGCAACAGTTGTAGATTCAGTTGCTTCTGTAGACAATGTACTGTCTTCTGTTGCAGTTTGAGCGTTTTCAACTGAAACGGGATCCGTCGTTGTCGTCTCAGTCTTTGCCGTAGCCTCAACGCTCTGCTCCGCTTGTTCCGTTGCCGTTGCTTCTGGCGTTACATTTGCTTGAACAGCTTCAGTCGTTTCAACCGCTGTGACTTTTTCCTCAGCCAAAGTCGGCTCTACACGTTGCGTGGTTTCAGGTGTATTTAACTGATTGCGTACATGGCGCGGAATAACAGGTTGCTGACTATCAGGATCAATATGTAATTCGGTGTCAAGTGATGGCGCTGCATCTGCAGGTTTACGAAACATCATTCGAATACCCACAACCATTATAATTACAGCGATTACAATCCCAGCTATAGTGGTGATTTCCATGTTATGCCTCCGCAGCTAAACCGTATTCTTTGGCTTGCTCTATATTCACAGTCACTAATTTTGAAGTTCCTGGTTCTGGCATGGTCACACCAAGTAAGTCAGTTGCCATTGTCATAGCCAGTTTATTGTGTGTAATGTAGATAAATTGCACTTGTTCTGAAAGCTCTTTTACAAGATTACAAAATCTTCCTACATTTGCATCGTCTAAAGGTGCATCGACTTCGTCTAAAACGCAAAATGGTGCAGGATTTAGGCGGAAAATCGCAAAAACCAAAGCCAATGCGGTCAGTGCCTTTTCACCACCTGACAATAATGCCAAAGAGCTATTTCGTTTACCCGGTGGTCGTGCCATAAGTTTTACACCCGATTGCCAACCATCTTCAAGGCTTAAGCTTGCTTCACCACCATTAAATACTTTCGGAAATAACGCTTGAAGTTCTGCATTGACCTTATCAAAAGTGGTCATAAACAGCTTCCGCGTTTCCTGATCAATGCTTTTCATCGCAGCTTGCAGTTGTTCAACGGTCTTTTGCAAGTCATCAATTTGGTGGCTTAAATCATCAAAGCGTTTAGAAACTTCAGTATATTCTTCTGCCGCAGCCAAGTTGACTGCACCCAATTTATCAAACTGCTGCTGTGCTTTTTCGAGTTTTTGCTGATGGGATACCACATCAAGGCTTAAACCTGTCAGCATTTCGCTGTTCATTTCTTTCAGCTGTTCAGAATAATGCTGCAAATCAGACTGCGCGGATTGCCAAGCCAGACGCTTTTCTTCCAATTGCGTACGCAATTTTTCATCTTGCTGTTGATGTGAATGGCGTTGTTCCGTCAATGTCTGTTGTTTGCTCTGTACGTTATTCAGTTCAAGCTGCCAGTCATTCCAGGTTTTTTGTAAACGTTCAGTGACTTGAGCCTGTTCAGAATACTGTGACTCAAGCGCAGGCAATTCTAACTGTACCGGATCGACAAATTTCTTTGCCTGCTCCATCTGTCCAATAATTTGCTGAGTTTGCGCTTTCAAAAAGACCGTGTCTTTTTCTAATAATTCAATCTGTTGTTTCGTCTGTACAGACTGACGACGCACGATTTCCAATTCTTGCTGACTGTGTAATGCCACTTGTTGAGCACTTTCCAGCGCTAGACTCAATTCTTCAACTTGGAATTGCAAGGTTTTATAATTGGGCAAGGCTTGCTCAAGCTTCATTGTCAGCGCATGCAGATCAATTTCCAAATCGTCTTTTTGCATGGCATCTTCTTCGAGCTGCGCTTCAAGTTGCTGCAATTGATCTTCTAACTGCTGCTTTTGTAATGCAAATGCCTGATTGGAACTTTGTACCTTCGCAATGGCAACATCAGCATTTTGAATGTCTTTTTGCCAATTTTTTAATTGACTGTGTTGCTGTTGCAGGTTTTGCTGTAAAGCCTGTATGGCATTTTGCAACTCAGGCAATTGGCCTTCTAGTTGTGCCAGTTTAGGCTGCTGCTCTGCAAGTAATTCAGTCAATTCATCTAAACGAATACGATGGCTCAATGCACCTTGGCCTGCTTGGCTGTCCTCGTCATAGTCCAAACCAATCACCCAATCCGCACCGACATGATAACCATCGAGCGTGAGTATTGACTGACCTGCGGCCAGTTTAGCCTGATGGCTCAATGCCACCGTCAATGTTTCAGCAATCGCGACCTGCTGCCAGATTGAAAGCTGTGGTGCTTCAACCCACGTCACCAAAGCATCTAATCCAACGATTTGTGCTGCAGTGTGGTGACTGCCTTTGACCTGACGTGCAACACTGTCTTGAAAATTATCACTGTGTCCCAAGACTTGGGCACTCAGCCATTTAGACAAAAATTTCTCGACCAGTTGTGCATGCTGTTTACCTTGTGTGCTCAACTGCAACTGCTGCATTAAATGTTGACGCTGGCTTTGCTGCTTTGGACTGGCTTTAATCATCAATTGATTTAGGTTTTTCTGCTCTGACAACAGCACCTGTATTTCTGACTTTAGCTGCAGCACCATATTTTTATGCTGTGCCTGCTGTTCTTGTGCAGCTGCAAGCTGTGCTTGAGTTTCGGCAATCACCTGCTCTTGTTGCACAATTTGCTGTTCGAGCTGCTGCTTATCTTGCTGATACTGCTCCAACTCATCTTGCTGCGCCTGATGCTGAATTTGACCTCGTTGCTGTTGCAGAGTCTCACGTTGTTGCTCAATACGACCAATATTTTTGGTCAATTGTTCACTCTGCGCCAACATCTGTAGCTTTTGCTGTTGCTGCTTTTCAACTTGCCCACGGCATTGTTCAAATTGTTGAACTGCTTGTTGATGCTGAGCTTTCAAATCGGCTAACTGCTGGGTCTGTTCCTGACTACTGCTTTCTTGGCGCTGTAATTGCTCAACAAATCCATCTTGCTGTTCTTGCAGCGTTTCCAGTTGTAACTCTAATAGCTGTAAACGTTCTTTGGTTTGAGCTTTTTGCTTTTCAAGCTCCACCAAACTTGCCGAATTTTGTGCAAATAAACCCTGCTTTTGCTCCAGCGTCATTTTCAACTCAGACAGTTTCTTTTCCGCCTGTTGCCATTCGCTTTGTAATGGCGTGGACTGTTGAATAAGCCGTTGAAATAAAGCACTGGTGGAAGATAAGTCATGTTCTAAGGTGTTCAGCTCAGAACGCACCAGTTTGAAAGTTTCCCCAAGCTCATTCATATGAAGCGTGTATTCTTGCTGTAAACGCATACTTTGTTCACATTGGAAAGACAGCACTTCAATTTTAATCGTGCGAATTTGGGTTTCTAATTCTTTGTATTGCACCGCCGTTTCAGACTGACGTTTTAAGGTTTTCAGCTGAGACTTTAGTTCGGATGCAATGTCTTCGAGACGTTCTAAATTTTGAGTGGTGTGTTCTAGATGCTGTAAAGTTTCACGACGACGAGCTTGATAGCGAGAAACCCCAGCGGCTTCTTCAATATACACACGCATTTCTTCAGGTTTGGCATCGACCAAACGGTTGATCATGCCCTGTTCAATAATCGCATACGAACGTGGACCTAAACCGGTACCTAAAAAAATATCGGTAATATCACGACGGCGGCATTTGGTGCCGTTGAGGAAATATTCGGATTTACCATCACGATTGACCTGACGACGAACTGCTAGTTCAGTATAGGCATTATAAGCGCCACCTAGCTTGCCATAGGTATTATCAAAACGCAGTTCAACACTCGCCATCCCGACTGGTTTACGCTTGGCCGTTCCGGTAAAAATAACATCTTGCATGGTGCCACCACGCAATTGACGAGCACTGGATTCACCCATAACCCAACGAATGGCATCAATCACATTGGATTTACCACAGCCGTTCGGTCCAACAACCGCACTACGGTTGCCTTCAAATTTTAGAGTTGTGCTATCGGCAAAAGATTTGAAGCCGGAAAGTTTTAAACTGCTTAAACGCATAATGTCCTGATCAGCGGCGTGAACGTCTCGCCCACGCTAATTCGATTTGTTTCATCCGTGTTAGTGATTCCAACACAAGGTTGCGTAAGTGTCGACAAAAATCTTCCATAAATAAAGTGGCTTGATGTGATTTTCTGATTAAAACTGCATCAGTCACCAATTTAAACAAATCAAAAGATTCTTGGAGTTCACGTCGTGAAATATTCAGTGTCAGAAAATAACTGCGTCTGAGTGATGGCAACAATTCTTGGTAATAACGCATCAGGTAGGTATTTCCCACCATTTCATGCTGACGAGCCATGCCCTGAAAAATCAGATCATAAAACTTTTCGGTATTGCCTTGGCGAGTTTCTACATCTAATTGTTCAAGTAATGACTGGATACGCTCAGCTTCATGGCTGCGCCACGTTTCCGCCATACGATGCACAATTTGGCCCAACAATAATGCTGCAATATCAAATAATGAACGCACTTGTAAAGCCGACATTTCAGAGACTAAGGCGCCACGTCGCGGGTAGATTTCAATGAGTTGGGTCCGTTCTAAAATCAATAAAGCTTCACGAACAGAGCCACGGCTCACATCCAATTCAGCCGCAATTCTAAGTTCCTGAATACGCTCGCCTTCGACCAACTCACCGCGAATGATTTGTTCACCGATGTGTTTGGCAATTTGTTCTGACAAACTGTCCGCTTCTTGTTGTTGCATACTGTTCCTATCTTTTTTTTATAAGATGCAATGTTCAGATTTACACTCAATCTATTTGCATTAGAAACGATAAGCAACCTAATTGAACATGACATTGTCTGACAATCTTGTGTCAACAAAGCCAATTTTGTCAGTCAAAACGGACAATCATGCGCCAAAGACTTGCATACCTTGGTAAATAAAATAGCAGCCGACTGTTATTAATAAACATGCAAAACAACGCTTTAGCATAAATGGAGACAACATATGAGCCACTTTCGCACCCAATTTCGCAGTAATGAAGCTCATTACACTAATCCCGATAAATGCATAAATATGGATATAACCAATGGTATTGGGAACCTCGATATCGGCTTGATGACCAAACCACATAAAGCCGAGGGCCCCAGCAATCGCAATCGGTAAACCACATGCAGCAGAGGTTGCGACCGCTTTTTGCATAATGACGCCGTTTTTATTCAAATACGGGACGGTTAAGCTACCACCACCAATACCGAAGATCGCAGAAGCAATCCCAATACCACCGCCTGCTGCCATTTGCATGGCTTGTGAGGGTAAATGTTTATTCGGATCGACTGGTGTCGCTGCACCGCGAAACATTTTAAAGGCCACCCAGACCGCAAAAAAGCCAATTAACAGTTGCAAACCCTGCCCTGATAAATAATCTGCAATGCCTGCACCGAGAAATGAACCGATCACCAAACCCGGTGCCAAATTACGAAAGACATTCCACAGCACTGCACCTTTTTTATGATGCGCCGAAACCGAACTGAGTGAGGTCACAATAATCGTGGCTAAAGATGTGCCCACCGCCATGTGCATAATCACACTGGGGTCATACTGAAGTTGGGTAAAGACGATGAACAAAATTGGCACAATAATCAGGCCACCGCCAACACCAAATAGCCCCGCAGCAAAACCAGCGATTGCACCAATCAGTAAATATATGATTAACTCCATCAATATTATTCCACAACTCTCAGATTCAAATGGATTTAGAGACCAGATACTTACAGCAATTGCTGAGCACAGTACCTCAACCGCCTGAAGTTTTATTACTGAAGCCCATTACTACATCGACCAATGACGATGTCCGTGAGATTGCCAAAAAAGGCATTCAGCATGTTTTGGTATGCAGTGAACAACAGACTCAAGGCCGTGGGCAACGCGATCATCAATGGGTCTCACCCGTTGGTAATATCTATTTAAGCACATTGCTGAATTTACAAACAGCGATAGATGGACGGCTTGCACTCGAAATTGCCTTAAATATCTTACAAATGCCAAGTTTGCAAAATCTCGCTTTACAAGTGAAATGGCCCAATGACCTATATAGCCCACAAGGCAAATGGGGCGGGATTTTGATTGAACCAATTTCGCCACATCAAGCGATTGTCGGCGTGGGCATGAACTTATTTCCGATTCCATCCAGAGGAATTGAGCAACGCGCAACGTCGTTATATGAACTCGGACTTCACTCGCCAAACCGTTTACAGTTAATCGCTGAACTCTATGCAGCGATTCAACTTGCAGGTGAATGGTTCGATCATAACTGCTATAACCTCGCTGCACGATTCAACCATTATGCTGCATTTATGCAACAGCCCGTTGAGCTTGAACACCTGCAAGGCAAAAGCCAAGGTCTCTTTCTCGGTATTGAAAATGATGGTTCGATCAACATCCAAACTTCGCAGCGCTTAGAAAATCATTTCCAAGGTCGCTTACGTTTAGCAGATCAATCATAAACAGGATTGCAAAGGCCTACTGATGAAAAAATTATGGCTCGATGTCGGTAATACTCGGCTGAAATACTGGATTACTGAACACGATCAAATCATAGAACATGCTGCGGAACTGCATCTACAGTCTCCTGCGGAACTTCTACTCGGTTTGATCCAGCACTTTAAAAGCTTGAATTTAGATCAGGTGGGTATTTCTTCAGTACTCGACAAAAAAAATAATGATCGGATTCAAAAAATTCTTAAATTTTTAGCCGTTCCTGTCACCTTTGCCAAAGTTCATGCCGAATATGCGGGCTTGCGCTGTGCTTACGAAGACACCACAAAGTTCGGGATCGACCGTTGGCTGCAAATGCTGGCTGTGGTCAAAGACCCTGCTCAAAAATACTGTGTGATTAGCTGTGGAACGGCACTCACCATTGACTTAACGGATGGATTACAACATTTAGGTGGCTATATTTTGCCAAATTTATATTTGCAACGTGATTCGCTCATCCAAAATACCAAAGGCATTAAAATTCCAGATGCCATCTTTGACGAGTTGTCTCCTGGTAAAAATACCATCGATGCTGTTCATCATGGCATATTGCTCAGTTTGGTCAGCACCATTGAAAAGGTTCTCGACAAATATCCAAGTCAGTTGATTTTAACCGGTGGCGATGCTGCGCTATTTGCACGCTATTTAGAACAATACCAGCCAGCTGTCGAAGCAGATTTACTGCTTCGAGGCCTACAAAGTTATGTAAATGGTGTGTAATTTAGCTATTTATTTGATAGCAAACTGTGAAAGCGTGATGGCCAATGGTGATCACGCTTTTTTATTGAGGTTCATTTCATATAAGCGTGGTTACAAATTGTATCGCGATTCATGACCTTTTTTCGTCCAAGGAATTACAATAGCCTGCGATGATCGACAGATACATCAGCAACTTTATAATTTAAAAATGTCTTTCAAGATAGAATATAAGACGAAGAGTATAGATATGAAATTTAAAAATTTACTGGGTTTAAGCCTGCTCGCCTCTACATTATTCTTCGGCGGTTGTACCACGACACAAAATCTAGCCAACTCTAAAACCCCTGCCGAAATCAAATCACAGCTCAGCACCTCTGAAGCTGTTTTGGGTTATTTCGGTGATGAAGATAATCCTGATTACTGCGGCTGCGTATCGTATATTGACTCAAGCTATTACATGACCCCAGTCAAAGACGGCTATTACCGTGTACTTTTAGGTCGTAATGCCACAGGTGATTTTTTAGTCCAAGATTTTTACCAAGAAACCAAAACCCCTCAATCCTCACCTGCTTGGGTCAAAGATCCGATGAAACTATTTAGTTTCAGTGGCAGTGACATTGAAGGCCCAGTAACGCTTTATCGCAAAAACGGCAAAGTAGAATCAACCTTTGTGAACCAAGATGGCGTGAGCATCCACGGCGAAGAGTTTTATCCAACAGGACAACGTGGCGCAGCGTATAAAGTCGATGAAAATGGCAATGATGCCTATCGCTTATGGTATGCCTCAGGAAAAATTGCGGCTGAATATGTGGTCGATACCGATGGTGAATATGTTGGTGGCTATAAAGCTTGGCAGGAAGATGGTCGCGAAGCCAATGACAACATTGACGACATTCGTGAACGTGTTGCTTTAGAACTCGACTGATCTATCAACAAATCGAACAAACAAAAGGCGCAGATTGCGCCTTTTTTTATCTTCAATTGCACCTATTGCATGATCAATTTTAGTTTTCACTATTACCTTATCTACAAAACACGCGATCTATTAAACACGCGCACAAAACCTATCTAAGCCGTTAAAATTGGCTCTAACACGTGCCACAGTTGTGGAATCTCAGAAAAGCCATCTTTTGCTGTGAAATGCCCGGCTTCTTTCACTTCATAAATTTGTGCATTTATAAAATTGCCCAATTGGATCGCAACCGGTGGCGGCACGATAGGATCATTGGATGAAATCAAGCTGATACAAATCGGCATATAGGTCTGTAAAACACCGCTATCCATTTTTGCACGTTGAATAAATGCGGTTAATTCAGGTTGTGTCGGTAAACTACTTTTAAAACCTGACACAAAAACGCCCGCTTTAATCCGTGTGCCATGCTGTTCAAAATATTGATTGAGATAATGCAGCGTAGTTAAGCACCCCAAACCATGGGCAATCACAATGGTATTTTCATCCAAATCAGGCATTTGCAACGCTAGAAATTTCTGCCAATGGTCAAAATCAGGTTGTGCTGCATTTGCCATCACGATGCGTCGAGAATAATGTCCTGCTTCTTGCAGCTTTCGTCCCAACCAAGGAAACCAATGATCATTAGGCGATGCATCATGACCATGAACAATATAGATCTTTTGGCTTTCTGGCGTATGCGGTGTATTCATGATTTGATTCTTATTTTAGGTGATTATTTTTAGTGAAGCTTTCAATTTGCAGTTCGGCAAATTTTCACCTCTGTTTTAAACCTGTCACCTACACGCTCTCAATGTCAATTTGGCATCTTTTTGTAATGATTTAGCTCAGTTCGGTATCTATCTGCTGGTATAGCAAGATTCCTTCATCCAGTACTTGCTATCAAATGTACCCTACCACTTTACTTGAACGCACAGTCTCGTCAAATTGCAGCCATAAAAAAAGGCGCAGAAAGCGCCTTTTTTTCAGTCCAAATTACTTCGGATCTTTACTGCCAAACAATGGACCCATGCCACCGCCGCCAAATTGTTTTTGCATATTGCCTAATGATTTCATCATTTTTGCCATACCCGTTGGGTTGGCAAATTTCTTCATCATTTTCGCCATTTGCGCATGTTGCTTGATGAGTTTATTCACTTCAGCAACATCCATACCACAGCCTGCTGCAATACGTTTTTTACGGCTTGGATTCATCAAGTCTGGGTTACGACGTTCTTTAATGGTCATCGATTGAATAATCGCTTCCATTTTCTTCACTTGCTTTTCAGGATTTGCTTGTGCAATTGCATCTTGAATCCCTGAGTTGCTCATGCCTGGAAGTTTATCCAGGAAGCCCATCATACCGCCCATTTTGTTCATTTGTTCAAACTGCATCAGCATATCTTCAAAGTTGAAGCTACCGCCTTTTTGCAGTTTTTTCGCCATTTTTTCGGCTTTTTCTTTGTCGATTTTACGTTCAACTTCTTCGACCAAAGAAAGTACGTCACCCATACCCAAAATACGCTGTGCGATACGTTCAGGATGGAATGGCTCTAGGGCATCGAGTTTTTCACCCATACCCAAGAATTTAATCGGCTTGCCAGTAATAGCACGAACAGAAAGTGCCGCACCACCACGTGCATCACCATCCGTTTTTGTCAGGATCACACCTGTTAAAGGCAAAGCATCATTAAAGGCTTTTGCCGTATTCGCCGCATCCTGACCGGTCATGGCATCAACCACGAACAATGTTTCAGTCGGCTTAATTGCTGCATGAAGCTCTTTAATTTCATCCATCATTTCGTCGTCTACATGTAAACGACCTGCTGTATCGACAATCAAGACATCAGCAAATTGAATTTTTGCTTGCTCAATCGCACGATTAGCGATGGTAATTGGTTTTTCGTCTGCGCTTGATTCAAAGAAAATCGCGCCAACTTCACCTGCAACTGTTTGTAGCTGTTTAATCGCTGCTGGACGATAAACGTCGGCAGATACCATTGCTACTTTTTTCTTTTGACGTTCTTGTAAGAAACGTGCAAGTTTTGCCGCAGTGGTTGTTTTACCCGCACCTTGCAAACCTGCAAGAAGCACAACAACTGGTGGTTTTGCCGCTAGGTCTAGGCTTTCATTCGCCTCACCCATCATTTTGGTCAATTCATCATGAACGATTTTGACGAATGCCTGCCCCGGTGATAACTGAGTCATCACTTCTTGACCCAATGCCTCTTCCTTAACTTTCGCGATAAATTCACGAGTTACAGGTAACGCCACATCGGCTTCAAGAAGTGCCATACGTACTTCACGTAACGTATCTTTAATATTGTCTTCGGTTAGCTGCCCTGAGCCAGTAACATTTCTTAAACTCTGCGTGAGTCGTTCTGTTAAGGTATCAAACATTGCAAATTCCGCTTAAAATAGCCATGAGCAAAAAATTGTTTCTTAAAATAGAAAATTTATGCATAGAATGCTATAGGATACTTTAGTTCTTGCAGAATTTATATAAATGAATATTCATCATCCTGAAAAAGGTTTGACATGATCAGTCTCCCCTTGGTTTATACGATCTTAGCATTAATCGCTTATACCACTTCTTTTTGGTATTTATTCAGCCATTTGATGTCTAAACGTGTACCGAACCATTGGTTAATTGGTGTAGTGCTTGGCTTAGGCATGTTGCTACATGCAGGCGTTTTATATAACGACATGATGACACCATCAGGTGTTAATTATGATGTGTTTAACTTGATGTCTTTTACATCAGGTTTAATGCTTTTTCTCAGTTTAATTTTTAGTACCTATCGCCCTGTTCTTGCAATGAATTTGCTCGGTATCCCTGTAGCAGCAATGGGTTTAATATTGGGTTTTGCCTTTAGTAAACAAAATCAGTTTATTGAACAGCACTCTCTCGGCTTAGATGTTCACATTATTTTGTCGCTTTCCGCGTATGCAGTCCTGCTGATGGCAACTATTCAAGCGGTTATTTTGCGTTTACAAGACCGTGAACTAAAAAACAAGCAGAAAAAGCGTGTATGGGTGAGCCTGCTTCCATCCTTCCAAGCCATGGAATCTTTGCTATTTGATTTATTGATTGCTGGATTTGCACTACTGACCGTGGCGCTTGGGTTTGGTTTCTTCACCATCGATAACTTCTTTGCACAGCATTTGGCACATAAAACAGCCTTTAGCATTATTTCATGGTTCGTCTATGGAGCTTTGCTTATTGGACACTATCGTTTTGGCTGGCGTGGTCAAAAAGCTATTCGCTTTACCATTATTGGTTTTTGTCTTTTGGCAGTCGGCTTTATTGGATCTAAGTTTATTTTAGAAATGGTTTTGGGCCGCTAAGTCGACGATGAAATGATTTTAAGTTTTATTACGAAGTAAGTTTTATTAAGAAGTAAGTTTTATCAAGAAGGGAGCTAAGGCTCTCTTTATTATAGCTTGATTATTCACACAGAAATAACTGGCATAAAAAAAGCGCTATACAGCGCTTTTTTTTCATTACGTCTAAATTATAGAGCAACGATGTTTACAGCATTCGGGCCTTTTTGACCTTGAGCGATGCTGAAAGAAACCTTTTGGCCTTCTTGCAAAGTTTTGAAGCCAGAACCAGTGATTTCGCTGAAGTGAGCAAAAACGTCAGGACCGTTGTCTTGTGCAATAAAACCGAAACCTTTAGTTTCGTTGAACCATTTAACTGTACCAGTAACTGTATTAGACATAATAATACCTATTAATTTGTTGATTTAGCCATTGGATGATGACTGACTATAACTTGGAAAATAATAAAGAATTGAACTTCATTTCTGTAAAAAACGAAGGATTATGACTAACACTGCGATACTTAAAGAAAATTTACGAAACAATACTTTTTTTCTAGTTGCAGCCATCATACATGAAATCTTAAAAGATTCAAGCACAGTATATGTTGTTGATTCCATTAAAAAACAACAGTAAAAGCCATCTTCTTATTATTACTATCCATCTGTATTTACTCATTTTATTGTTTAAGTTTTATGTCAGTCAAGACTTTACGACTTTGGTCCTAATTTCACCAAATAATTACATAAAATCTTGTGATTTCGTATTCCGCATCACCAGAAGCACAAAACCTAGACATCCCTTTCAAAACCACGTATAACTCCGTTTTTCAATTTTTGGCTGTGTGACCGTGAAACTTGTTCTTGCGCCGATGGAAGGCTTAACCGACCCAATTATGCGAGATGTGTTAACGCATGTGGGGAGTTTTGACTGGTGTGTAACCGAGTTTATCCGTGTCACGGACTCTGTCCTGCCCGATCATATTTATCATAGCTATTGTCCTGAACTAAACAATGCAGGCAAAACTGCAGCAGGAACACCGGTTCATGTGCAGTTGTTAGGTAACAATCCCACTATGCTCGCGGCAAATGCTGTACGCGCGGTAGAACTTGGTGCCCCTGCAATTGATATGAACTTTGGTTGCCCTGCAAAAACCGTCAACCGCCACCGTGGTGGTTCAGTTCTGCTGGATGAGCCTGAAGTGGTGTATGAGTTAGTCAAAGCTGTGCGTGATGCTGTTCCGAGTCATATTCCTGTATCAGCAAAAATGCGTTTGGGTTATATGGACCGTAACTTCACTATGGAAAATGCGCATGCCATCGAAGATGCTGGAGCTGCATGGGTTACAGTCCATGCGCGGACTAAAGCCGATGGTTATACCCCGCCTGCCTTTTGGGATCAGTTGCAACCCATTCGTGAAGCATTGAAAATCAATGTGATTGCCAACGGTGAAATTTGGAATAATGCCGATGCCAAACAGTGCCAACTCGAATCCGGTTGTGAAGACCTAATGATTGGTCGTGCTGCGGTGACCACTCCTGACATTACACAGTGTATCCGTCGTAATACCGATGAACCGCTGATTACATGGCATGAACTACTTGGATTACAAATTCGTTTCTTAAATGGCTCGTATAAAAAAGAAATGAATATGGTCGGTCGTTATAAACAATGGCTCGGCATGATGTCGAAGCACTATCCAGAAGCCAAAGTCCTTTGGGATGAAGTAAAACGTGTCAAACCACTTGATGAAATCGTGCAAAAACTCAAAGCCGGTATGTAAGTTTTAAAGCACATCGCCCAATATGAAAACGAAAAAGTGTGAAAACAGCTATTTAAGCGTAGCCGCAGAGCCTTTGATTACACCTACAGTGTTCAAAGGCTTTGTTGTGTGGCAAACTCTAAAATTGCATCGATCTCATCTGCCAAAAACTCTTTCGGATGTTCCGAAGTCGGGTTCATCACCAAGCTTGCGCCTTTGGTAATGGCAAACAATTTTTCAGCACTGATCATGACAAATTCTGCGTCTGCGCCAACATCCTGTTGAAGCATCGCAAGACTCAGAAAGAATGGAATGGCTTGCTCGCCCTGCTCCGTTTCCATCAATTGAAAATGCAGATGCTGCTCAGCATCACGCTCACCCAGACAATACACTTGGCTGGCTAAAAGTTGCTGATAAAAGTCTTGGTATTGCTCAGGATGATCTAAAGTCGATTCATAAAGATGTTGCAGCGTGTCGTTCATTGTTATTGTCCGTCTATTTTTATCAGTCAGATACTGTTCACAATCCACAGCATACAGGAAGTTTATGAATTATGCCGTTGATTTAAATCCTCAATGTGCTGTCGATTTGTTTTCCACGACTTTTCTAAAATTTCTTTTTCTAAACGCAACTGTATTCGTTTAAGTTTCATTTCAGAGATCACGGGTTGCTGAAAAGTTTGAACATAGTCCACCCAAGCTGTACCCCGAAAAACATTCGACGGCATCTCTGTTTTAAACACCGCTTCAGGCATAAAAACAATCACAGAATGCATATTGTCTTTATCCACAATATCGCTCAACACCAGTTCTAACACTTTCATATGTTTATAATTTTGGTGAATCGGATTTTGAAATTTAAAACTTTTTTTATAAATCTTTTGCGTCCATTGTTTTTGTCTCTCGCTCCCAAAAATCCAACCCTTATAGTTTTTAGTTTCAATCACAAACACACCAAATGGGCTTAAAAGAAGATGATCAATTTGAGTCGTAGCTCCCTCGCCATCTGGTAAGGTCAAATCATTTAACAAGATATAATGGTCTTTCAAATAAAGTTTAACATGAACGGCGACAGCAAACTCCCCCATTTTCCCCTTTAAAAAAGGTTTAAATGCTTTGATTGCCCCCACAATCAGTAACAATGGAATTAGCCACCACAACGTCGAAATGAGGGGTGCAAAGATTTGAGAAATATTCATTGTTTTGATTCATTATTTTAAATAAGTATATTTTATATTTTATTGTAATTTCTCAATTTTTAACAATATTTCTTTATTTTCTAAACCACCCGCAAAACCCACTAATTTTCCATTTGCGCCCACGACACGATGACAGGGTGCAATAATTGAAATTGGATTTTTACCATTGGCTGCACCGACAGCACGTACGGCTTTGACATTGCCTATCTGCTCTGCAATTTGTTTATAACTGCGAGTTTCTCCAAAAGGAATTGTCAGTAAAGCTTGCCAAACTTGTTGCTGAAATTCGGTACCTTCAAAGTCTAGCGGCAAGTCAAATTGCTGTCTTTTACCTGCAAAATATTCATTTAATTGCTGTGCAGTTTTGAGCAAAATCGGGTGTTGCCGATCTTCAACCAAAGCCGCCAATCGCACACGATTAGGGTTTTCATTTTCCCAAAGGACAGCCACCAATGCGGTTTCATGTGCAACAAGTTTTAATTGTCCAACGGGCGAATCTAAAAACTGATAAGAAAGTTGCATGACATACTCCAAGCTCAAAATCGCAGCACTTCATTATTCAGGAGGACGATAATTTCATCAAGACCAGTCCTGAAATAATCAGTACCGCAGCTAGCATGCGCATGGCATTGGCAGGCTCACCCAATACAACGATGCCGAGGATAAATGAACCCACTGCACCAATCCCTGTCCACACCGTATAGGCTGTACCCAGTGGTAAGGATTTCATTGCATAAGACAATAAAGCGAAACTTGCGATCATGAAAACAATGGTCAAAATACTTGGCGTCAGTTTGCTAAAGCCTTCAGAGACTTTCATACAATAGGCCCAAACCACCTCAAGTAATCCCGCTACAATTAATAAAACCCAAGCCATATTTTTACCCCAAAAAAAGCACAGGGATCAATGACCGCTGTGCTTTAGAACATATTAACTTGAAGATAATTTCATCAAGATTAGACCCGAAATGATCAGTACTGCGGCTAACATCCGCATGGCAGTTGCAGGCTCACCGAGTATAAAAATACCCACGAGGAAAGAGCCAATCGCGCCGATTCCTGTCCAAATGGTATAAGCTGTTCCCAGAGGCAACGTTTTCATGGCATAGGCCAACAAACCAAAGCTCAGGATCATAAAAAATAAAGTGACTAAACTTGGGCCAAGTTTTGTAAAGCCTTCTGAGAGCTTCATCGAATAGGCCCAAACGATTTCAAAAATACCAGCGAATACCAGAACAACCCAAGCCATGATGCCTTCCTCCATATTAATAGAGTCAGGTCGTCCTGACGATTTTTCTTACTGGCTTTGAACAAAGATGTAAGGGAGGTCGTTCCTCCGAATATTTTCTCAGTATAGCAAATATGCTGAATTTTAGTGCAGTCTTTACATTTTTTGACCAAATTCAGGGCGTTATTCAGTTGAGTAAAACTCTAGTGCTGATGATTTGCGCCAAAACATAGCATGTCTGTTCAAAGGACAAATTCAGAAATAAAAAAGGCATCACCAAAACCTATTGATGATACCCTATTTATTTGGTCTATTCGCCGATTAGAACTTCAGACGAAGACCTGCGCCATACCACCATTGCTTTTCACTTCCAGTTTCAGCTTGCCATGCCGTATGCTGATTTCCTTTTTCATAGCTGTAAGCGACATCGATAAAGGGCATCAGCTTTTTATTGATTTCATAGCGTGTTTCTAGCCCTAGCCATACAGAACTGAGTCCTGTTTTTTGTGCATAGGCGGAATCATCACTCAGCACCACATCTAGGTTCAGATACGGTTTTAAAATCAATTTTTGCGTCAGCAGCAGATCACGTTCGGTTTTTAAAGAAAAACTGACCTGATTATCTGTACCAAGATATAGATAAGCATCAGTTTCAAAGAAATACGGTGCCAGACCATGCAGACCCACCGCAGCATCAAACTGTTCCTTGTCCATCACTTGATGTTCATCGACCCGATAACGTGCGCCAATTTGCGCATCCCAAAAGTCGGAGATCATACGGCTATACATCACTTGAGCCGCATAATCAGCATCTTGAGATTCTGCTTTATCGGCATGTAGTTTGATAAAGAGCTTATTTTCATCGGTCCCGATTCGACTCTCAATTTCGGTCTTTAAACTTCCACTGCCATCGGCATTATTGAGCCATCGATTGTCTATCTCAGTCGCTTGATAAATCTGTCCACCATGTTCACGCTTATGATCAACAGGAAACTGCGCAGAAGCAGCACGTGACGCAATAGATGATGCATTTGCATGTTCTGCATGTTCTGCATGTTCTGCATGTTCTGCATGTTCTGCATGTTCTGCATGTTCTGCATGTTCTGCATGTTCTGCATGTTCTGCAGTATGCTCCATCTTGTTCGATTCGATCCTTGTTTGCATCACTTGATGCGACGAATCATGTGAGGAATGCGACTCATGTTGAGCTGACATCGGCATGCTGTGATGTGCATCTTGCGCCATGGTCATTTGAGTGACCGATGCCAAAGCTAAACTTAGAACCGTATATGTGCATGGTTTAATGATGCGCATGAGACACCTCCTTTTGCGGTACAGATGCCGTTTTCGTATTCTCTGCGACATTTGCGACCACAAGTTTATTCATCATCCCTGCAGACATGTGATACAGCAAGTGACAATGAATCGCCCATTCCCCTAATTCATTGGCCGTTAACAGAGCCGTCACTGTTTTCCCCGGCGGCACAATCACCGTATGTTTATTTGGCATTTCAGAAGACACTTGCCCATTTTCCAATTGCATAAACATGCCATGTAAATGCATCGGATGCGCCATCATGCTGTCATTGACAAATTTCAGTCGGATTCGCTCACCATATTTCACTTTTAGTGGTCCAGCTTCGCTAAATTTTTTGCCATTCATGGTCCACATATAGCGTTCCATAGTTCCACCCAAATGAATGACCAAGTCTTGCGTCGGTTCACGTGTATCAGGCTGCGGGGTTAACGCTTTTAGATCACTATATTGCAGTGCCTTATCACCGACAGGTGTTGAAGCATTGGCCCAACCCATAACCGTTGCTGAATTTTCAACTGCCCGCATCTCTCCTTTAGACTGTGCATGCTCCATCGCTGTATGCATATCATGTTTCATAGATGAATCTATTGAGGAGTGGTTCATAGATGAATGATCCATCACACTATGATCCATATTGGCATGCGCTGAATCAGACATGTTCTGTTTATGCATCTCTGGATGCTGCATAGTAGTATGTGCAGTCACTGGAGAATGGTCCATGTCATGTCCCATAGCTGCATGATCATGTGCTTGATTCGGCTGAATCTTTGACGGATCGACAGTATGCGCGCTGTGCTCATGAGCATTCACTTGCTGGATTGCTGAAGTTTGGGTTGAACCTGTAGCCATATGTCCCATATTGCTATGGTCAATACCTGACATTGAACCATGCCCCATATCTTCCATGGTCAGCAAAGCGCGTAGCCGTGCTTTTGGTATATGAATACCTGAGTGCTGAGGCTGCGTTTCATCATGTAAAGTGCCAATCGCAAATCCAGTCCGATCAATCGACTCAGCTTCAATCTGATAATGCGCAGATTTAGGCTCTACGATCACATCATAGGTTTCTGCAGCACCGATGCGGAATTCATCCACAGCGACCGGCTTGACCGCTTGACCGTCTGCACTGACCACCGTCATTTTGAGCTGAGGAATACGCACATCAAAAAACGACATGGCCGCAGCATTTACAAAACGAAGTCTAACTTTTTCGTTAGGCTTAAATAGACCTGTCCAGTTTTGTTCTGGAGTTTTACCATTCAATAAGAACGTATAACCCGTTACATCAGACAAATCCGTTTTCAGCATACGCATTTGATTCCACATCGAACGGTCTTGCCAAGTATTTTTCAAACCCGTTCGTTGCATTTGCGTCCATACATCTGAAACTGTTTCACGCTGATTTTGATAGTATTCGGCAGACTTTTTCAGATTTGCCATAATCTGAGCGCTAGATGATTCATGAAAATCAGACAGCATGACCACATAATCACGTTGCGTCTGTTCATGTACGGCAAGTGCTTGTTTACCTTTCGGATAAATTACCAAAGCGCCATACAATCCGTCTTGTTCTTGGCCTTTGGAATGCGCGTGATACCAATAGGTTCCGCTTTGACGGACTTTAAATTTATAAGTAAAGCTACCATCAGGCTGAATTTCATTAAAACCATTAAAGCCGGGGACACCATCCATTAAGCCGGGCAGTAATAGACCATGCCAATGCACTGAGGTATTTTGTTTTTTGAGCTGATTATGCACATGGATGACCGCATCATCGCCTTCTTCAAACTCCAGTAATGGTGCTGGAAACTGACCATTGACGCTGATTTTCTTGACCGCTTTACCAGTCAAATTGATGGTCTTTTCATCAATATTCAGATGATATTCTTTAATGGCTGCAAACGCCCACGTTGGAGACAGCAGACATACCCCGAACACGAGGCCTGATTTAAATAAATTAGACATGACTTAACCTTTATAAAATAACGAAAAAACGTATTTAATACTCAGGTTAAGCTTGCGGAGGTCTTAGAATTTCTTGCCAAAAGCCTTTTAAATGCTGTCCAGCAAAAATGAAACGAGGAGGTTCTGCATAGTGATGCACATGGACGGTCTGCAATGCGACCAAGGCGCTATCGACATAAGAGGTACTGATTTGGCAATGTGCGAGTGTACAGTCCTGACAGTCTGTGTTTTGTATCGATGAATGATGCACCAGACCATCTTGCTGTGCAGATGGCGAATCTAAAGATTGATGACAGTCCATCATTGAAATGACTTCAGGTGTCGGCTGCTTGCCATGATGTGCTGCATGCTCTGGAACAGCTTGCCGCTGATTTTGATGGCAATTTGCTATATTTGAACGTGAAGGATCAGTATGTGCTGCATGAACTGGTGCCTGATGGGCATTCGCTGTCATCATTTGTTGATGTTGAAAATTTTGCTGTGCACTGACCACACTGCTCCACCCCATGACAAATGCCATGAGCCAAGCAAAGCCAAGATGCTTACGCAAAAAATTAAACAATTTAGTATCCTAATTCAACCCAATGATGCACTGTGACAATATATCCCTATTAACACATCTTTAGAAACATCACGCGATCGGCTCAGCCGAAATCCGCATGAAACACCATGATGATATTATTTACGATTCAAATGCAATCACATGACATTTGTATCAACATGACATGCAGCTCGACCGATTTATCCATCATGAACGATACATTCAGAAATATCTAAAAGCACTATCTAGTGCGATCGATGATGTGTTTTGCCAGTCGCAGCGTATCTCAATAGTTGCTAACAGCATAATTAATTGTGCAGTTATTCACAACAGTTTTAAATTTATTGCGCTGTCATAAAAATCAGCGCATATCTTCCAGTTAAAACATAAAAGTTATTTTTTAAACTGATTAATTATTTACCATAGATTAGGGTCTGTTGACATTTGTTGATTAAAAAAATAGCGAGATAGTAAAATTAAATCGCCAAACCCAATTTTACACTCGCTATGCCTCGAACAATGCTAAATGATCAACACTGGTCCAAGTTACTTG